>DXAV01000010.1 GCA_019116805.1 Candidatus Bacteroides merdavium
AAGCCCAAGCCTTCTTGCTGACGTTCATTGCCAATTATCTGATATATTTAACGTATGATTCCTGGTTCTTCTTCACCTTCGAAGTGAACAAGAAGTCGCAAAAAGAGAAACAAAAATGAAACGATTGCGTAAAATATGGACCGGATTGTGTGTCATGGCAGCCCTTCTGCTCCTATACCCCACTCCTGCTTCATCAGCCGAACCTTCAACCGAACAACCGGCGGAAGAAAAGGTTGATATCAAGGAAATCGTATTCGGACACATCGGTGACTCATACGAATGGCATATTACTTCGTGGGGAGACACCCACTTCACCATCCCTCTTCCGGTCATTGTTTACAGTCGCAACAGCGGATGGCACCTTTTCTCATCGGCACGTCTGGAGGAAAACGGAGGCAGCTACGAAGGGCTTTCCATTGCTCCTGCAGGAAGCCCTTACGAAGGCAAGCTGGTAGAACATGACGCCGCAGGCAACGAAATCCGTCCCTTCGACATTTCGATTACTAAAGTGGTTCTAGCCCTGCTGATAAACAGCCTGCTGCTGACTGTCATCATCCTTTATGTAGCGCGGTGGTACAAGAAACATCCGAAAGACAGCGTTGCCCCCGGAGGATTTGTCGGACTGATGGAAATGCTCATCATGATGGTCAACGATGATATCATTAAAAGCTGTGTAGGTCCCAAATACAAAAAGTTTGCACCCTATCTGCTGACAGCTTTCTTCTTCATTTTCATCAACAACCTCATGGGGCTGATACCATTCTTTCCCGGAGGCGCCAACGTAACCGGAAACATTGCCATTACCATGGTATTGGCCATCTGTACCTTTCTGGCCGTGAATCTGTTCGGAACTAAGACGTACTGGAAGGACATCTTCTGGCCTGATGTACCCTGGTGGCTGAAAGTCCCTGTGCCGATGATGCCCTTCATCGAGTTTTTCGGTATCTTCACGAAGCCGTTTGCATTGATGATCCGTCTTTTCGCCAACATGTTGGCAGGACACGTGGCCATGCTTGTACTGACCGGACTGATCTTCATCTCCGCCAGTATGGGGCCGGCCCTGAACGGGACACTGACCGTCGCATCCGTTCTGTTCAACCTGTTCATGAATGCCCTTGAACTACTGGTAGCCTTTATCCAGGCCTATGTATTCACCATGTTGTCGGCTGTATTCATCGGACTGGCACAGGAAGAACATCCTCATAAAGAAGAAATTACAATAGAAGAAAAACAATTGATAAAATAACCCTTTAAAATTTAGAAAGTTATGTTACTATCTGTATTATTACAAGCTGCTGCGGCAGGTGTTGGAGTTACGAAACTGGGAGCCGCCTTGGGTGCCGGACTCGCTGTAATTGGTGCCGGTCTGGGTATCGGAAAAATTGGTAGTTCGGCCATGGAAGCCATTGCCCGCCAGCCGGAAGCTTCAGGCGATATCCGTATGAACATGATTATCGCCGCCGCCCTGATTGAAGGTGTTGCGCTGCTGGCTGTCGTTGTATGTCTGCTGGTATTCCTCATCTGATCATTGTAGAACCTTCAAACTGCAACAAACGACCGTTCCTTGCCCCGACAGGGAAACGGGCGCCGTTGCAGCTCGATAAAATAGGAATTTAGTTTATGTCATTGTTATTACCCGACAGTGGTCTGCTATTCTGGATGGTCCTGTCCTTCGGCATCGTCTTTATCATTTTGGCCAAATATGGCTTCCCCGTCATCACCCGCATGGTGGAAGAACGAAAAGCCTATATTGACCAGTCGATGAAGGTGGCCCAAGAGGCCAACGCCCAGCTTGCCCGCCTGAAAGAGGAGAGCGACGCACTGGTGGCTTCGGCTAACAAGGAGCAGGGACGCATCCTGCGGGAGGCGATGCAGGAACGTGACAAGATTATCGCTGACGCACGCAAGCAGGCCGAAATGGCAGCACAAAAAGAGCTGGACGAAGTTCGCATGCAGATCCAACAGGAGAAGGCAGAAGCCATCCGTGACATCCGTCGCCAGGTAGCTGTTCTCTCGGTTGACATCGCAGAAAAGATACTTCGGAAGAATCTGGACGAAAAGCACGAGCAGATGGACATGATAGATCGCATGCTCGACGAGATGCTGGCTGCGCCCAAAAAGAACTAACGAGATAATTAGGAAAAGATGGATATAGGAATTGTTTCAATGCGATATGCAAAAGCTTTGATTGCCTACGCTTACAACACCGGCAAGGAAGATGTATTGTACAGGGAATTCAGTACATTGGCAAGCAGTTTCGGAAAACATCCCGAATTGCGAGCCGCTCTGCTGAACCCCATTCTTTCTGCCGACGACAAGTTCAAGCTTGTCTGTACGGCAGCAAACGGCGACCAACCGGCCAGTGAAGAGTTCAAGCGTTGCATCGCTTTGGTGCAGCAGAACAGACGTGAAGGTCTGCTCCAATATATCAGCTTGTCCTTCCAGACGCTATATCGTAAAAAGAAACATATCGGGACAGCCAAACTGACGACAGCCATTCCGGTAAGCCAAGAAGTGGAGGAACGCATTCGTCAGACCTCTTCTTCCCTTCTGCATGCCCACATGGAGTTGCAGACGGAAGTCAATCCCGACATCGAAGGCGGATTTATCTTTGACATCAACGATTATCGTCTGGATGCCAGCATAGCCACCCAACTCAAGAAAGTGAAACAGCAGTTTGTGGACAAGAACCGGAGAATAGTCTGAGTCTTCGCCCCAACAACCTGCTTCCCCCGTAACACAGTAAATAAATAATTCATAAAATAGCAAGAACAAATGTTGTCTGAAAATATCAAAGTAAGCGAAGTTTCCGATGTCTTGCGCAAACAGCTCGAAGGTATTGATACCCGCGTCCAACTGGACGAAATCGGTACCGTGCTTCAGGTGAGCGACGGTGTAGCCCGTATCTACGGACTGCATAACGCCGAAGCCAACGAACTGCTAGAGTTTGACAACGGTGTCAAGGCCATCGTGATGAACTTGGAAGAGGACAATGTAGGTGCCGTATTGCTGGGACCTACCGACAAAATCAAGGAAGGGTTCACCGTGAAGCGCACCAAACGCATCGCTTCCATCATGGTAGGTGAAAGCATGCTGGGTCGTGTCATCGATCCATTAGGCACTCCTCTCGACGGCAAGGGACTGATCGGCGGCGAACTTTGTGAGATGCCTCTGGAGCGTAAAGCTCCCGGCGTCATCTTTCGCCAACCGGTGAATCAACCCTTACAGACGGGACTGAAGGCTGTGGACGCCATGATCCCCATCGGCCGCGGACAGCGTGAGCTGATCATCGGCGACCGCCAGACAGGCAAGACGGCCATTGCCATCGATACCATCATCAACCAGCGTGCCAACTACGAAGCCGGCGATCCGGTTTACTGCATCTATGTGGCCATCGGACAAAAAGGTTCTACCGTCGCCACCATCGTCAACACCCTACGCCAGTATGGTGCCATGGACTATACTATCGTTGTGGCCGCCACTGCTGGCGATCCCGCTGCACTGCAGTACTATGCACCGTTTGCCGGTGCTGCCATTGGCGAATACTTCCGCGATACCGGCCGCCATGCCTTAGTCGTTTACGACGACTTGTCCAAGCAGGCCGTAGCCTATCGTGAAGTGTCGTTGATTCTGCGCCGTCCTTCCGGACGTGAGGCCTATCCGGGCGACATCTTCTATCTGCATTCCCGTCTGCTGGAGCGCGCGGCCAAGATCATCAACCAGCCCGAAGTGGCCAGCCAGATGAACGATCTGCCCGACAGCCTGAAGGGCAAAGTTAAGGGAGGTGGTTCGCTGACAGCCCTACCCATCATCGAAACACAGGCAGGCGACGTATCGGCCTATATCCCGACCAACGTTATTTCCATTACCGACGGCCAGATTTTCCTTGACAGTAACCTCTTCAACCAGGGCAACCGTCCGGCCATTGACGTAGGTATCTCCGTGAGCCGTGTGGGCGGTAATGCCCAGATTAAGGCCATGAAGAAGGTGGCAGGTACCCTGAAGATCGATCAGGCCCAGTACCGTGAACTGGAGGCCTTCTCCAAGTTCAGCGGTGATATGGATGCGGTCACGGCCCTCACCATCGACAAGGGACAGAAGAATACACGTCTGCTTGTACAGTCCCAATACAGCCCGATGCCGGTAGAGAAGCAAATAGCCATCCTCTACTGCGGAACGCACGGCCTGCTGAAAAACGTCCCGCTGGCCAAGGTTAGCGAGTTTGAACGCAGTTTTCTCGATTCACTCGAAATGAATCATCGGGAAGACGTACTCGATGTTCTCAAGAAAGGAATCATCGACGACGACGTGTGCAAGAAGCTGGAAGAAACGGCCGAAATGGTTGCCAAACAGTTTGCATAAACATGCGGACTCCGGAGCGATGTGCGCAAAGCCTTCCAACAGCTTCTGCGGACATTGCTCCGGAATCCCGATTCAACATTCATAGATTATTCAGAAATGGCTTCACTCAAAGAGGTAAAAAATAGAATAAACTCCGTCAAGAGTACGCGTCAGATTACTTCAGCCATGAAGATGGTGGCTTCCGCCAAACTTCACAAGGCACAGGGGCGGATAGAAAGCATGTATCCCTACCAGCAGAAACTGAATGAAATACTGACAAATTTTCTGGGAACGGATGTCACGGTAACATCACCTTATACAGAGGTACGTCCCGTGACCAAAGTTGCCATTGTCACTTTCTCGTCCAACAGTTCGCTTTGCGGAGCTTTCAATTCCAATGTCGCGAAGATGCTCGAACACACGCTGGAAGAGTACAGCCCGCTCGGTAAGGAAAACATCCTCCTCTACCCCGTAGGCAGGAAGGTGGAAGAAGCCGTGAAAAAGCTGGGATACACTCCGCAGGGCAGCTTCCAGTCACTGGCCGACAAGCCGGCCTACACCGAGGCCTACCAACTGGCCGAACTGTTGATGGACCTGTATGCCCAAAAGTCGATAGACCGCGTCGTACTGATTTACCACCACTTCAAATCCATGGGTTCACAAGTGTTGCAGAAGGAGGATTACCTCCCCCTCAACCTGGAGCAAATGGCCATGGAAGTGGCCATGCATCCTGACAAGAAGGATATGGCTACCTACAACAACGACTACATCGTCGAGCCTTCGGTGAACGAACTGATAGCCGAGC
>DXAV01000011.1 GCA_019116805.1 Candidatus Bacteroides merdavium
TTTTTGTCCCGGCTGAACCATTCATCTTTGGACAATTTCAAATCATCACCAGTCAGTATCAAGGCCGGGATTAACTGTTCACGGGTAATCTGAAAGATGGTATCGTTGCCATATTCCAAGAGGTAGAAATCCTTGCCGCAACGCCACAAGATATTGTCCACCCCATACGCAAAATTTCCCTTTGGTCTCTCTACCGGATATAAATAACTGGGGAAAGATTTCAGAGTTTTCCGGTCATAATCCTGCAAAATCAGCTTCTTTGTCTGACTTGGCTGAAAACGCGAACCGACATTCGTATTTATCATCACGGTTACACTGTCCAATAAATAGGCCTGGCTCCACTCGGAATTGGCATAACGGATGTCCTTTAACAGATTCCCATCGAAATCATACGACAAAAACCTACTGGTGTATCCATCCGCCACATACAATACCCTGTTCTTCTCATCCAACTGCAACGGCGCATTCAGATTCACATACTCTCCGGGGCCTTGCCCTTTGCGCCCAATCTGACGGAGGAATTTACCGGAAGCATCATACATGAAAATATGCTCGCCGCCCAGCAAAAACAAGAAACTATCGCATTGCTGTACATCATATATGAAGAAATCGCGAAAAAGCGGCTCATCATCCAGCTTCACAAAGCGCACACCAGAGGCTATGGATGACAGGTTATTGTCATACTTAGCTATTTCCGTATAAAAAGGGACATGGATATCAGCAGGACGAATATTTATCGAATCGGCACGAGCCAAAGTATCCACGACTCCATCGGGTGCGAAGAGATCGACTTGCTTCTTGCCAGCACATCCTACGAATATTAACAGATTCATTAGCAAGAAAAAAAATATAAGCAGATAATTGGATTTAGTCATACACATATATATTCTAGCGACAATAATTTCTGTAAGACTTTACTACACTGCTCAATATGCAGAGAGTAAAGTCCTACAAAAATCAGATGTGAAATTTTCTCAACCTTTCTTCACGCATAAAAGGTATCACATTTGCATGTTCAGCTATTATGATTATTATTCCACTCCCAATCCGTCCACCAAGTGCCGCAAAGTTTATTGCCACCACCGATGGAGGTTGAGTACCCTTGATACCAATTCGCATTTGCATTGTCAATCGTAGTTGAAGGTCCCTTGCAAGCACATCCGCAAGACTCCGCACCAATGAGATGTTCCATCTCATCCTGACGCAACTCCACGTTGTTAAGTTGCGTCAACTTTAGCTTTGTTAGTTTCATAATACTGTTAATTAAATGATTCAACAATAACTATTCCGAGGAATAGCCCCTTACCTTATATCTTATTTATATTCCATTTTTTCACCTCAAACATTTCTGTACTGATATTGGAAACGAACTTTGTATGCACAATGTCAGTTCGTATATCCTCATAAAAGAAAAGTTTTTGCTTATCTTCCTGCTGGTAAAAATCATATTTCCGCTTCCTGCAAGTTTTGTTCAAATACCCCACATG
Organism: Candidatus Bacteroides merdavium; assembly: GCA_019116805.1. Lineage (GTDB taxonomy): Bacteria > Bacteroidota > Bacteroidia > Bacteroidales > Bacteroidaceae > Bacteroides > Bacteroides merdavium. The sequence continues at coordinate 1,488 of DXAV01000011.1, forward strand.
AACTAACAGCGTATGGGCAAAGGTAATTCTCTCATTGAAGTAGGGCAATGCCTTAAAATGCAACCGCGAGTTTATGCAGAATTGCATCCTCCCTCTGTTTCGGAACATCCTCCAACGGAACCACAGACCATTTTGCGAAAGTGGATGGCTGTCTTTCATATTGGTACGGAACAGATTTACCTCATCCCACAAATTAGCAATCCAAACTCCCGCCACATCCACATCGTCCCGCTTGATAATGTCACCTACATCCACAAAACGGTCGTCAAAGCGTTCGTCCGCATCGATGAAAATAAACCATTCCGCCCGGAAAAAATAAGCGATATCCAACAACATGTTGCGATTTTCCTTGTCGTTAAAGCCCCTCCTTTTCTTCTTGGCTTTCAACAACAGTTTGTCAGAATGTATTTTCTGATAAGTATCGTCCGCACTGTCGTCATCCAATACGATAATACCATCACAATATTTCTCCATGCTTCGCAGGCAATCTTCAATCCGCTCCGACTCATTGTAAGTGGGAATCAAGGCAATGAGCGGATAAGGCTTGTCAAAAACAGACTCTTCTCCCAACTCAAAGTCCTTCAAACGGGACAGATAGTCCACACATTGTTCCTTGCCAAACGGGCATTCCCGCCAATTGTAAACCAGCTTCGTATAGGCTGTACCCCAGTCTCCAGTCTCATTGGCCAACGCTTTCATAGGTAACAAACTGAACTGCAAAGCCTCCGGTTTGATATCTTCGTATGCTTGCCACTGCCCTCGTAACGGATATTCCCGAAATAAAGGAACAGACAATCTACAGACACCGGCCAACTCCAGCCTGCGTTGCAAGTTCTCGTCCGGCAACACGGCGCAAGCCTCATCGTAACCGCCTATCCGCATCAGGTGTTCCCGCTTGGCCATCAGACACCAACTTCCCATGTCTTCCCCCACGGCATAATATCCCTCGTAGAACCCCAAGGCTTCCCGCAATTCGGCCATAACATCCTCCACATACCGTGTTTCCGGTTGCCATACCCATACATATAGTTTCTCTGACAGTCTGATGGCCGAATTGATAGCTGCCGACCTGTTCCCTGAAACGACATCGCCCGTCAGTACTTTCCAATCAATAAAAGGATACGCCTTCACATAATCCAAAACGAATGCGGACAAGTTCGGAGAAACCACCAAAATGACCTCGATGCCATTGCGGCGGCAATAAGGCGCCATTTCAGGGAAAAGGTTCTGAAAATCATCCCAGTTATCAACAACCGGAATAATGACGCTCATATCAAAATCCTGAAGTTGCTTCATAGTTTGAAAAAAATGATTTTCTCTTTCCACAAAGCAAGCAGGTTTTGCCACAGCACTTCCGCATCCTCATCAGTCAAACCGTTCAATGCCGTCAAACCGTCCACAGCCAAAGTACCGTCACACTGCTGCAAAATATCTGCCATGTCATCATCCAGTTCTCCGAAACAGACCATGCCCCGCCACAAGATGGACTTGTCCTCCTTTACTTCCACCCGAGCCAACGAAGAAAGACAAGGCTTCAATTCCTTTTGACGATTTGCATCCTGCAAAGCATCCTGCAAAACCAACAACCGTTCCACGGTCTCATTCACGGTCGTAACAAACCGATTCCATGAATGACGCTCCTGTATGATTCGCTGGACAACACGTAACTCTTCAGCATAATCTGTCATGAACACCGACTGAACAACGGCCTCCAACAGTTTAGCCGGAATAACTTCACGGAAATACCCGCCTTTCCTGCCGCGAAATGCAATATCTTCCAACAAGTCGTAATTGCGGGATGTGACCAGTCCTCCCAAGCCATAATCCCCAAAAATGATACAAGGCTTGCACAAGGCCATGGCACAAAGGGCCTCATAGCCGGAAGCCAAGACCAGGTGCGCGTCTTGCAGGACCTGACGTGCATGTTCCGGAGAAACGACCTTTATGGATAACGGCAAAGCATCGCACAAAAACCGATATTCATCAGAAACCACTGTCAACTCTACATTCGACTTTCGGCAAAAATCAAACAGAATCCGGTCGTTCTCCACAGTATGTCCGGTAGGGAAATAGACCATCCGACAAATTTTAGGGACCGGGTCATAAAAATAATAATCAGCAAATTCCCGGACGGGACAAGACAACCGGACCAGCATCTCCTTCGGAATGCCGCACAAGGAGAAATCTGCATGAGTGAAAGCGAACACGCCGAACAGTTTTTCCCACAGCGGTGGATAACCCGAAATATCGTCATTAGTTGAAACAAAAAGGCAAGGAACGTCCGGGAACTTCTCGCTCCACGCTTGCTGAGACTTACCGGCCAAAGCATCCTGCACCAAGACTGCATCCACCTTGCCGACCCTTCCTGATTCCACGTCCGCTAAAGTGCATATTTCATTGCCTTTTTCAATCAATGCCTCATGAAAGAAATGCGCCATTCCATCCTTATGCTCCCAAAAAGGTAACACGGCAGAAGAGCCTATGTACAGAAAATGTCTCATGGCTTACATTTATGAATACAAATATACCTGATTAAATAAGCTGCGATAAACCTATTCCAAATAGAAAGTCCCTTTGTAAACCGCGTCTTTAGTCTCCAGCAGCAAGGTTAATTCCCCTTTCATTTGACTACCTAAGGTAAAGGAACAATTTCCGGCCACCGTGTCTTCATACACCACGTTCCCGACTTCGTCCAACACCGAAATCTGAATTTCTTCCATAGGAACATAGGAATAGATGCTGACCGTATGCCCGTCATGCGATGCTTCGGGGGCAAAGGATAAAGAACGTCTGTCTTTTGAGCCTACGGTTTGATCGGCAGCATCAGTACCTCCCTTAAAGGTTTCATATAATGGGATGGTAACGTCATCTGCCCACATAGAAACCGGGAAGAGTAATGCGATAATCAATAAATAAACTTGCTTCATATGTTTTCTGAAATTTGTTTTTGCAAATGAAACAAAAAGGCACAATATTTCCTCCGATTTTATTACGCAAAAATTACGCATTTGCTATTTGTGGCTTTCCCGCATTGCGCAAAAACTTCGCAAATACAGCTTAACCAACTTATAATGAGAGAATAAAATCATCCCAATCCTTGGCATTTCCTTTCTTATCAAATACTTTACTATATAATCTGCTCCGAACCGAACTTATGCCATTTTGAGACATATTTACCAACTTGCCGATGCCTTTACAAGAATTAGTGGTACAACGACAATAATATGGGGCGGTATTTATAGCGGACTCAATGTTTGGTTCAGATGGGACACCATGGCATCCAAGGTATCTGTCCCTGTAGCCGCAAACCACTCATGCCGCTGAAAGCCAAGCGGCACATTGTCTTCCAGCATCCGGGCCAAGCAAGCCATAAACTCTTCCCGGGTACGTGCAATGCACCCAAGACCTTCCTTCTCTACATCCGGAAAGTACCGGGAACCATCAGTAGGATCGAACACCAGCGGATGGCAACCATATAATAAACCTTCCATCAAGGAAGACGAATAATGGGAAACAAGAATCCGGGTACGTGCATAAATTTCGTTTAAGGGACTCTCCGATACGATTTCCACACGCCCTCGGAATTGTAAAGAACGCAAAAGGGACTCATCCAACCGATATTCAGGATGTTCGCGCACCAAAAAGGTAACCTCCGGCCACCTCTCGGCTGCCTCCCTAATCAGTTCCAGCAGTTGAGTGAAATAAACCTCGTCGCTGAGATGGACAGGAGCTTGTAAGAAAAAAGATACGCAAGATTGTTCCTCACCTCGCCGTAAAGGCTCTACTTCGTACATGTAACCCAACGGAACGAAACAGGGGACAGGATTATGAACGGCCCAAAGCCTGCTGAACCGCTCACCCCATGTATAATAATAGCGGAAAGGCAACCGTCTGAACCCGCCATGCATCAGGGAAGGCCAGCCTCGCTGGATGCCGTAAGAAGGAATACCGAGGTTTTCAGCTTCTACGGCCAGCAACTGCTCCTGAAAGCGGCAGCCCTCCAGACAAATCACCCCCGCAGGCCGCATCAGCTGCAACAGGATGCTGAAAGTATGGGCATAGTGGAAGAACAAGGGGAAACGGCACTCGAAATCTCGGTCGGTAAAAATCCGACAATGAGAAAACTCGACAGGCAAGGCCGTAACATATTCCGGTAGTTCCGTTTCATCCGGAATGTCATATTCTGACAGCAACACCACCGGACGCCCTACCTGGTTAATCAACGGAGTCAAGTCGTATAGTTGTCGGGCATTGTACACATAAACTAACACACAGCCATGGCATTCCTCCAAGGGTTCTCGCCAAGGATGTTTTTGGACATCCAAAAGAGAATCCTCTCCTGCCCCTTCTAACGACATAGGAGCCATATTCCGAAGTCTGTTCAGAAAAGCATCCACACGAGACATGGCTTCCTCCACAGCCATCCCTTGCCTACGGCAACGATTATATGCGTTCCGCTCCATGGACAAACGATAGAACAAATGGGTCTGCAACGCATCCTGCACCGAAACCCCTGCCAGGCAAACACTCCTTCTGCTCCTATCCGAAGACACCCCAAAATGCTCTAAACGCTTATCCAATTCGTCGTAAAACTCCAAATAGTAATCTGATTGCTTCATAAATAGTTCATTCCTTAATCTATGAAATCCGTATCAAATCAGTCTTCGAACAACAAATGCCGATGGGCCATGAAAAACTGATAATCCCTTGCGTACAATGTGCGTATGGTTTCCCGTTGCTCCTCCGTAATAAAAAAGTTTCTGCTGCCGCTTTGATTCTGCTTCCGAAGTACCGGCAATTGATTGCAGGCCAAGAAGGAAGACAATCTGTCCAAAGGAACAATCACGTCTACCTGTCCACCTTCATAGTAATCACACTGATGACGTATATGCTCGTCTTGGTTCTCCGGCGCAGACTTTCCCAGTTCAAACGAAACAAACTCCAGAAAGCGATCAAAATCATTGTCCGCATACAAGTCCAACCACTGGAAGTAACGATTCCGGTTCTTCTCCACGATGAACCAGACATAAACAGACAACAATCTTTGCACCGGATCCCTCCAAACCGCAAACTTCAAGAGTGGGCCGCAAGAATGTTCATAGTCCTGCATAGCAGACACCGGAATCAGATAACCATTACCTGGCGAATACCCCACAGAATCGTGTATCCGGTTTTCTTCTTCGAGCAACAACCCCGTCTTGTTATATATTGCCACGCTTTTCAAGAACGTACAAGCGTTCTTGGATATGCATACAAAGGCGGCTTGACGCTCCTTGAGGATGCAAAAATAATTTCCGAAAAACAACCGGTAACTTTCATTCAACTTCATACCACACAAAACATTCTTTGTAAACAACAATCACATTTTTATTGTCCCATAAATTTGTTTACAAATGAAGCAAAAAGGCACAAACTTTCCTTCGATTATATTACGCAAAAATTACGCATTTGCTATTTGTAGGTGTCCCGCATTGCGCAAAAAACTCGCAAATGCAACTTAACCAGCTTATAATGAGAGGATAAAATCATCCCAATCCTTGGCATTTCCTTTCTTATTAAAAACTTTGCTATATAATCTGCTCCGCACCGAACTTACGCCACTTTGGGACATATTTATCAAGCTACCGATGTCTTTGCAAGAAAACCGCGTTTTGATAAGTAAACAGATGCGAAGTTCCCGGTCATCCAGTTG
>DXAV01000012.1 GCA_019116805.1 Candidatus Bacteroides merdavium
ATGTGCATGCTCCTGGTAAGTGTAATAAAGAAATGAGCGGAAAACTGAGCAAGCATTTGCGTACGACGCCGGATGATGAAGAAATGTTCTTGGATACGGCTGCTGATGAGGAAATGCCGGCTGAGGAAGATAAAGATGCCCCGATTGATCCCCGTTGGAATGAATTAAAAAAAATATTAGATAACAATTAAAGTTTTAAGAAAATGGCACATCCTAAGAGAAGACAGTCAAAGACAAGAACTGCAAAGAGAAGAACTCATGATAAAGCAGTGGCTCCTACATTGGCTATTTGCCCGAATTGTGGTGAATGGCATGTATATCACACGGTATGTGGAGCATGCGGTTATTATAGAGGAAAACTTGCTATAGAGAAAGAAGCTGCCGTTTAATTGACGGTCAGCAGTTCTCTGCTTGAATAGGTGTCTGAAAAGTTTTGTTTTGAAGTAAAACAAAACTTTTTGGATTACCTTTTTTGAGTATTTATTTAGTTTAGGAATTTTGATGGAAAAAATAAATGCAGTAATTACAGGAGTCGGCGGTTATGTCCCTGATTATGTCTTGACGAATGATGAGATATCCCGCATGGTGGACACCAACGACGAATGGATTATGACTCGAATTGGTGTCAAGGAAAGACGTATTCTTAACGAAGAAGGATTGGGAAGTTCGTACATGGCTCGTAAGGCTGCCAAGCAGTTGATGCAGCGTACAGGTTCGAATCCTGATGACATTGATTTGGTGATTGTTGCTACTACGACTCCTGATTATCATTTCCCTTCGACGGCTTCTATCCTATGCGACAAGTTGCGCTTGAAGAACGCTTTCGCTTTTGATTTACAGGCTGCTTGTAGTGGTTTCCTGTATGCATTGGAAACGGCGGCCAACTTTGTGCGCTCTGGCAGATATAAAAAAGTGATTGTTGTGGGTGCGGATAAGATGTCGTCAATGGTGAACTATACGGATCGTGCTACGTGTCCTATTTTTGGAGATGGTGCAGCTGCGTTCATGATAGAGCCTACTACCGAGGAGTATGGTGTTATGGATGCTATCTTGCGTACAGACGGTAAAGGCCTTCCGTTCCTTCATATGAAGGCGGGTGGTTCTGTATGTCCTCCTTCTTATTTCACAATTGACAACCACATGCACTATATCTATCAAGAAGGCCGTACAGTGTTTAAGTATGCTGTATCGAACATGTCGGATGTCAGTGCGGAGATTGCTGCAAGAAATGGCCTGAATAAGGACAATATTGATTGGATTATTCCTCATCAGGCTAATCTGCGTATCATTGATGCGGTGGCTGCTCGTTTGGAAGTTCCTCACGAGAAGGTAATGATTAACATCGAGCGTTATGGTAATACAAGTGCTGGAACACTTCCGTTGTGTATCTGGGACTTTGAAGACAAGCTGAAGAAAGGTGATAATTTGATCTTTACTGCGTTCGGTGCCGGTTTTACTTGGGGTGCCGTTTACGTGAAGTGGGGATATGATGGCAAGAAAGAGCAGTAAGAAGTAACGCTGATATAATAGATAAAAGAACGCATCCTATTTTAATGAATTCGATGCGTTTTTTTTTCACAAATTTAAAATGAATGTTATGCATAAGGCCGGTTTTGTGAATATTGTCGGTAATCCGAATGTGGGAAAGTCAACTTTGATGAATGCATTGGTGGGTGAACGAATTTCTATAGCTACCTTCAAAGCTCAGACTACTCGCCACCGTATTATGGGTATCTATAATACAGACGACATGCAAATTGTGTTTTCAGATACCCCTGGCGTATTGAAACCTTCGTATAAATTGCAGGAGTCCATGCTGAACTTTTCGACATCGGCTTTGGCTGATGCAGACGTGTTGCTCTATGTCACGGACGTGGTAGAAACACCGGACAAGCATAATGATTTTGTAGAGAAGGTTGGCAAGCTGGACGTTCCGGTTTTGGTTCTCATCAACAAAATCGATCTTAGCAATCAGGAGAAGCTAGTGGAACTGGTGGAAGCGTGGAAAGAACTATTGCCTTCGGCGGAAATCATTCCGATTTCGGCTGCTACGAAGTTCAATGTGAATTATGTGATGAAACGTGTCAAGGAATTGTTGCCCGATTCGCCTCCCTATTTTGACAAAGATCAGTGGACAGACAGGCCGGCCCGTTTCTTTGTGAACGAGATCATCCGTGAGAAAATTCTGCTTTATTACGACAAGGAAATTCCTTATTCAGTGGAAGTGGTGGTAGAACAATTCAAGGAAGATGCCAAGAAAATCCACATTCAAGCGGTGATTTATGTAGAGCGTGATTCGCAGAAAGGTATTATTATCGGCAAGCAAGGGCGGGCGTTGAAGAAGGTGGCTTCGGAAGCGCGGCGTGATTTGGAGAAGTTTTTCGGAAAGACTATTTTCCTGGAAACGTTTGTAAAGGTGGACAAGGATTGGCGCAACTCGGACAAGGAACTGCGTAACTTCGGATATCAGCTTGATTAAAGTAAGAAACGGTGGCTGCGATAGTCGCGAAACGAATGAAAGTAAAGAACTATGGGAAATTTAGTTGCAATTGTAGGACGTCCCAATGTGGGAAAATCTACGTTATTTAACCGTCTGACGAAAACGAGGCAGGCGATTGTGAACGAAGAAGCGGGGACTACACGTGACCGTCAGTATGGTAAGGCTGAATGGCTGGGACGTGAGTTTTCGGTGGTGGATACAGGCGGCTGGGTGGTAAACTCAGACGATATATTTGAGGGTGAAATCCGCAAGCAGGTACTGATGGCTGTGGACGAAGCGGATGTTATCCTGTTTGTGGTGGACGTGATGAACGGTGTGACTGACTTGGATATGGAGGTGGCCGCTATCCTGCGTCGTGCCAAGAAACCGGTGTTGCTGATAGCCAATAAGACCGACAACAATGAATTGCAGTACAACGCCCCTGAATTCTACAGCCTGGGTTTGGGCGATCCTTATTGCATTTCGGCCATGACTGGTAGTGGTACAGGCGATATGATGGACCTGATTGTGAGCAAATTCAAGAAAGAAACGGAAGAAATCCTAGATGAAGATATTCCCCGTTTTGCTGTGGTTGGTCGTCCGAATGCCGGGAAGTCGTCCATTGTCAATGCATTCATTGGCGAGGAACGCAACATTGTGACGGAGATTGCTGGTACAACACGTGACTCTATCTATACTCGTTACAATAAATTTGGTTTCGATTTCTATTTGGTCGATACGGCCGGTATTCGTAAGAAGAACAAAGTGAACGAGGATTTAGAGTATTATTCTGTTATCCGTTCTATCCGGTCCATTGAAAATTCGGATGTCTGCATTCTGATGCTTGATGCCACGCGTGGCATTGAAAGTCAGGATTTGAATATCTTTTCGCTGATTCAGAAAAATGCCAAGGGACTGGTAGTCGTAGTGAACAAATGGGACTTGGTGGAGGACAAAACTGTTAAGGTGATGAAGACTTTCGAAGAAGCTATTCGCAACCGTTTTGCTCCATTTGTGGATTTCCCCATTATCTTTGCTTCTGCACTTACTAAACAACGTATCCTGAAGGTGCTCGAGGAGGCACGTAATGTATATAACAACCGTATGACCCGTATCCCTACTGCACGGTTGAATGAAGAAATGTTGCCGCTTATCGAGGCTTATCCACCTCCTTCGAACAAGGGCAAGTATATCAAGATAAAGTATATCACACAGTTGCCTAATACGCAAATTCCTTCTTTTGTCTATTTTGCCAATTTGCCACAGTATGTGAAAGAACCCTATCGTCGGTTCTTGGAAAACAAGATGCGCGAGAAATGGAATCTGACTGGTACCCCTATTAATATTTACATTCGTCAGAAGTAGGAGCAGCTCCTGTTGGTAGAAGAAATAAGATACACTCTGGAAATCGTCGTTGACACAATATATTGGTCCATTAGTCGATTTCTAGGGTGTATTTCTTTGTATATAAGGAGTGATGAGATATCTTTACTTTTCAAATCGGGACAGATGAAAAAATACTTTTGTTGATGTCATGAAAGCAGATTGAGTGTGGAAAAGCCTGAAGAAGCGTGTGAATTATAGTTGAAAAAACTCTTTATAAAGTGTTGAGTTTACAACAGAATACTTATATTTGTCGCGTTACTTAATTACAACGAACGAATATGTTTAGAGAGCGAAACGGTATTTTCTGTCTGTTACTATGTCTGCTCGGCTTTGGAACGGCAGTCCGTGCAGAGAAGCTTGATGAACTGCGCCGACAGGCGGCTGTTCAACGAACCTTTGAGGCCTATTCTGCCGTTTGCCGTTATTGCTACTCAGAAGGAAAATCTGCAGATATTCTTTCGATTTATGCAGATTCCATCCGCATGGTAGGACTCCATACCAAATCTTCTGAATGTTTTATCGAATATTATTCTTGGAAAAGTGAGGCCGCTTTCTTGGAAGGAGATTTCAAGAAAGGGTATGCTTTGAAGCGTGCGGCTATTGCTCTTTCCGAACGTACGAAAGATCGGACTTACTTGGCGGAATGTGCGGGCGACATGGGCTATTATTATAACGTGGATGCCCAATATGATTCTGCACGGTACTATTTGAAGAAAGGTCTGCTGGCTTCGGAGGGCATGCCTGCTCTGCGTGAGGGTTATCGTACGATGTTGACCAATTATGCAAGTTCTTTCCTGTTCGAAGGACATACGGATTCCGCTTTGATCTATACAAAACATGCGCGTGAAGTCTCTGAAGCAGATCGGGATACGGCCATGCTGATTGAAAACTTGAACCAGTTGGGCACGATCTACCGTCGTCAGAAGCGTCTGTCTGAATGTTTGTCTTATTTTGGGGAAGCTGTCCGGTTGTGTGAGTTACAGGACAATTTTCGTACGGCTGCTTATATTTATGGTAATTTGGCCACAGTCTATACGGAATGGAACCAACAGGAAATGGCGGAAGAAATGTCCAAGGTTGCCGTAGAATATGCCCGAAAAATTGGAGACAATCAAATGACGGGGATTTGTTTGTCCAATCTTGGTATTATCCAATGTCATGTTGACAGTAGTCGGCAAGAGGGTATCGATCATTTGCTGGAGGCGGTCGTTCTTTTACGGAAGGTTAATAACCGTCGTCGTTTGTGTGAGGCATATAGTTTTTTGGCTAATGCGTTCGTTCAACAGGGAGAGGAGAAGAGGGCTGCTGATTATCTAGAGAAGCTGGAAGCACTGACGTCTGAGATGCGTACGGATGTGGAGTTCTATCGTTATTATCGGGTGAAAGGAGTAATTCTGCAGAGTCAAGGACGTTATGCAGAGGCTGTTGCTTATTATCAAAAACAGGTTCAGATGCTTCAGAGAGGTTATTACGACACTCAGGACTATGAGGTTTATGCCGATTTGTCCGAATGTTACCATGCTTTGCATCAAGAAGCGAAGTCCCGGCAATATTTGCAGAAAGCTTATGCTTTACGGGATTCTACGTTCTTGGAAGAAAATATGAGCCAACTTTCCTATTTCTCGGCGAAATATGGAATGAAGGAAAAGGAACTGATGATTACTCGTTTGGAGCAGGCGCAGTTGGAGGAGAGGGCTAAGGCACTGGAGCGCCGGATTTTTTTGGGTATAGTGATTGGTGCTCTTCTGTTTGTTCTGTTTTTGCTCCTGTATGCTCGTCAGCGGCAGAAAGTGAAGATTGCCCGATTGGCGCAGGCTGCCGGCGAGAAGGAACAGCAATTTCTTACCTTGCAGAAAGAGACCGAACGTCGCCTGACACAGCGTTATATCGAAGGTTTGGAGAGTGAGCGGACTCGTATCGCTACAGAGTTGCACGATGATGTTTGCAACAGCTTGTTGGCATTGAGCATGGATGTGCGTACTTCGGAGGTTGCTGCTTCCGGCAGGTTGGACCGTCAGTTGGACTTACTAGAAAAGGCCCGTCAGCGTGTGCGTCACATTTCTCATGAATTGATGCCTCCAGTATTTCAGTATGCCACGCTTAATGAAATGCTATCCGATTATGTAAACCATCTTCATTTGCCTTCCGGAATGTCTGTCACTTATGTTTCTACGGAAGGGGTGGATTGGACGCGGTTACCTCAATCGTTATGTTTTGAGTTCTACCGGATTGTACAGGAAGCTGTCGGTAACGCCGTCAAATATGCGGAAGCTTCTTTGATACAGGTTTCCTTGACGTTTGGACAAGGTGTGGCTTCTGTGCAGGTAGTTGATAATGGGCACGGTTTTGACGTGAATCGTAAGAGTAAGGGAATCGGGCTTCGTACCATTGCCCAGCGAGTAAAGGCAATTGGAGGTAGTCTGATTCTGGAAAGTTCTTCGGGTAAAGGGACTCTCGTGAAGGCTTCTGTGCAAGTGGATACAATAGAAGAATAAAGCGATTATGGAAGATAAGATGAAAGCGGAAATATTAGTGGTGGACGACCATAGTCTGATACTTGAAGGCATTTGCCGGGTATTGAAAAGGATTCCGGAGGTAGTAGTGGCCGATGCTGTCACGTCGGGTAAAAAAGCGGCAGCATTGATTGCCAAGCGAGATTATGATCTTTATATCTTGGATGTCAGTATGCCTGATATGTCGGGCTTTGACCTGATTGCTTTGATACGCGAAATGAATTCTGATGCCCGTATCATCATCAATACCATGCACGAAGAAATCTGGATGGTGAACCGTCTGGCGCAGAGTGGGGTGAATGCCATTCTGCTGAAGAGTGCCGACAGTGTAGAACTGGAATTGGCTGTGCGGAAAGTATTGGAAGGTGAAAGTTATACTTGTGAACGTTTTAATTTCATTTGTCAGAAACTACATCGAAGTTCGGCTAATGTGCATGCGAAAGATGTGCCGACCAGTCGGGAACTTGAAGTCCTGCGAGGAATTGCCCAAGGAATGAGTACCCTTGAAATCGCTTCCAGCTTGCATGTCTCAGAAAATACCGTGGAAACTTTCCGCCGCCGTCTGATCAGCAAGTTTGATGCGAAAAACAGTGTGGATATGGTTGTGAAGGCTGTGGCCCGCGGTTGGATTAATGTAGAATAGGCTGTGAATAGGAGGATTTGGTACTATAAAAGCCTTTCGTCATGGTTTTCCGTGATTGCTTGCTTTTTTTTATTTTCTATATTTGTTGCGGATTGAGGAATTGTTTCAGGCTGTTCAGAGAATAGCAGGGAACAATTGGATATGTCGCGATGATATACGTCACTCCATTAACTGGTTTTAGTTGGATAAAGGGAATGCATCCGTAGATGCATTCCCTTTTGGCTTTTATCGTTACGTCGTTTTTTATCCTTCGATGTTCCTCACTTCTACTTCTTTCACTTTGCGGAACAAGTCGGAGGCGAAGATGAAATTGTTCAGACGTTCGTTACTCGATGTGAAAATATCGTCTTTACTGCCTTCCCATTCCTTGTGCCCTTCGTAAATGAAGATGATGTTCTCTCCGATTCCCATCACGGAGTTCATATCATGCGTATTAATCAGAGTCGTCATGTTGTATTCGCGGGTAATATCCTGTATCAGTCCGTCTATGACGAGTGAAGTCTTGGGGTCAAGGCCTGAGTTTGGTTCGTCACAGAAAAGGTATTGGGGGTTGAGGGCTATGGCGCGTGCGATGGCTACACGCTTCTGCATGCCGCCGCTGATTTCGCCTGGATATTTGTCTTTCGCTTCAGACAAGTTTACACGGTCCAAGCAGAACATGGCTCGTCGGGTACGGTCGCGCAGGGTGTCGTTGCTGAACATATTCAGCGGGAACATGACGTTTTCCAATACTGTCATTGAGTCGAACAGGGCAGCGCTTTGGAAAATCATGCCCATCTCGCGGCGCAGAGCCTTCTTTTCCTTCTTGTCCATAATCAGAAAATTGCGGTTGTCATACAATAACTCCCCCTTTTCCGGTGTCAGCAGGCCGACGATACACTTCATCAGTACGGTTTTTCCAGAACCGCTTTGACCAATAATCAGATTGGTCTTCCCGTTTTCAAAGGTGGCGCTGATGTCTGCCAGCACTTCTTTCCCTTCAAATGACTTACAGAGACTTTTCAGTTCTATCATGGTCTGAGATGTTTATTTGGTCAGTAATTGGGTCAGTATCAGGTCGGCAAAAAGAATTAATACACTGCTGGTTACTACCGCATCAGTCGATGCTTTGCCTACCTCTATGGAACCGCCGTCCACCGTATAGCCGAAGAAGGCCGATACGCTGGCGATGATGAAAGCAAAAAAGAGCGATTTGATGATGCTGCACCACACATACCATTCGACGAACATATATTGAAGTCCATACTCCAAGTCTGTGGCTGTCATGATGCCGCCGAACCAACAGGTACCGAAAGCTCCGATGATACCGGCGAAGGTACTGAAGATTACGAGCACAGGAATGATAGTGACCATGGCGATTATTTTCGGCAGGATGAGGTAGCAAGCTGAATTTACTCCCATAATCTCCAGTGCATCAATCTGCTGGGTAACCCGCATCGTTCCCAATTCCGAGGCGATATTCGATCCGACCTTACCGGCCAATATCAGACACATGATGCTGGATGAAAATTCAAGCAATAGAATCTCACGTGTCACGTAGCCTACGGTCCATCGGGGCATCCAGGGACTTTCGATGTTGTATTTGATTTGTATCGTGATGACGGCGCCGATAAAGAATGATATCAGCAGCACGATGCCGATGGAGTTCACGCCGAGTTGCTCCATCTCGTTGCGATATTGGCGGAAGAACATGCGCATACGTTCCGGGCGGGAAAAAGTTCGCCCCATCAACATGATGTATCTTCCTGTAGTTCTAAGTGCCTTAAACATAATCAGTCAAGTATTTGTCTGCAAATGTACGGCTTTATCTTTTATTTTTGCTACATTTGCGGCAAATTAACGCAGGTATGGAAGATAGTAAAATGGTCCTTCGCACGGAAGATTTGGTGAAAAAGTACGGAAAGCGTACGGTAGTGAGCCATGTTTCGTTCGATGTGAAGCAAGGAGAAATCGTTGGTCTGCTGGGTCCCAATGGGGCAGGAAAGACTACTTCGTTCTATATGACCGTAGGGTTGATAACCCCGAATGAGGGGCGCATTTTTTTGGATGACCTGGATATTACGGGTTATCCTGTATATAAGCGTGCCCAGACGGGTATCGGTTATTTGGCGCAGGAGGCGTCTGTATTCCGCCAGATGAGTGTGGAGGACAATATCGCTTCTGTACTGGAGATGACCAACAAGCCGTTGGACTATCAGAAAGATAAATTGGAAAGTCTGATAGCTGAGTTCCGTCTTCAGAAAGTGCGCAAGAACAAGGGTAACCAGCTCTCGGGTGGTGAGCGCCGCCGCACGGAGATTGCCCGCTGTCTGGCCATCGACCCCAAGTTTATCATGCTCGACGAACCTTTTGCCGGTGTGGACCCCATTGCAGTGGAAGATATCCAGCAGATTGTCTGGAAGCTGAAAGACAAGAATATCGGCATCCTCATTACGGACCACAATGTGCAGGAAACACTTAGTATTACCAGCCGTGCCTATCTGTTGTTTGAAGGTAAAATCCTTTTTCAGGGAACTCCGGAGGAACTGGCTGAAAACCAGATAGTACGTGAGAAATATTTGAGTAACAGTTTCGTGTTGCGCCGTAAAGACTTTATGGTGTAATTTTCCTCTTTTGGAGATGAATGTTGGCCACTTGGGAAGATCTCACGTGGTTTTTAATGAAATACCTCAAAAACACATGAACAAGAAATTTCTTTTATCCGTTTTGATCGGATGCCTGTCGCTTGGAACGCTTCCCGCGCAGGATTTTCAGTTGCAGCCTACTCCTCAAAAGTTTGAAACTCTTCAGGACAGCATTGCTTTGCCTGGAGTCTATAGCCTTACGGCCGATACCGAAGGGGCGGCTGGTGATGCCGTTCGCCTGCTCTGTACGTTGCTGCCTGACCATCAGGCAAAGGCTTCCTTCCGGATAACGGTAGGCGTCAAGGGTGACAAAGCGGTGCGCAAGTATGCCCGTCAGATACCGTCCAAGGCCGAAGGCTATTATTTAAAGGTGGACAAGAACGAAATTGTGATAGCCGGTGCCGATGCTCGTGGTGCCTATTACGGCGTACAGACATTGGCGCAGCTTCTGACATTACCCAAATTGCCTCTGGCCGAAATTGTTGACTATCCCGATATTCCCTATCGAGGGGTAGTTGAAGGTTTCTATGGCACTCCTTGGAGTCATGAAGCTCGTTTGCGTCAGTTGGATTTTTACGGGCGCAACAAGATGAATGTCTATCTGTATGGACCGAAGAATGATCCGTATCACAGTACTCCAAACTGGCGCAAACCCTATCCGGAGCGTGAAGCTGCTCAGTTGAAGGAATTAGTGGATAAGGCAAAAGAGAACAATGTTATTTTCTATTGGGCTATTCATCCGGGGCAGGATATTCAGTGGAATGAAGAAGACCGCCAGAACCTGCTGAATAAGTTCGAGAAAATGTACCAACTGGGGGTACGTGGTTTTGCCGTGTTCTTCGATGACATTTCAGGGGAGGGTACCAAGGCTGACAAGCAGGCTGATTTGCTGAACTACTTGGACGACAATTTTGTAAAAGTGAAAGGTGATGTGGAGCCGCTCATCATGTGTCCTACGGAGTATAACAAAGCATGGTCTAACGTGAAAGGCGGTTATCTGACTACGTTGGGCGAGAAGCTGAATAAAAGCATCCAGATTATGTGGACGGGCAATCGTGTTGTCGCCACTATTGATCGCGAAACGATGGATTTCATCAACCCGCTCCTGAGGCGCAAGGCATATATATGGTGGAATTTCCCCGTGTCCGACTACGTGCGCGACCATCTGCTCATGGGCCCCGTCTATGGTAATGCACTCGATATTGCTGATGTGATGGAAGGATTTGTTTCCAATCCGATGGAGCATGCCGAGGCTTCCAAAATCTCTTTATATAGTGTAGCGGACTATGCCTGGAACTTGTCCGCTTATGATAGTGAAGCTTCCTGGAAACGTGCCATTAAGGATTTAATGCCCCAACATGCCGCTTATTTGGAGACTTTTGCCGCCCATAATTCTGATTTGGGAGACAACGGGCATCGTTTCCGTCGTGAAGAGTCCGTCGCTTTGCAGCCGGCTTTGGAGGCGCTTCGTTCTGTGTATGAAAAACAACATGCGGTTGACGAGGACGCTTTCCGTCAGGTCAGCGAGGAATGCCGGAAAATTGTTACTGCTGCCGATGTGCTGTCTGTCTCTCAAGAAAACCAGCCACTGGTAGCCGAAATGCAGCCTTGGCTGATGCAATTCAAACTGGTGGGGCAATACGGCGAAGCTGTTCTGCAGATGATGCGCGGAGCTGCAACCGACAGACTGAAATTTGAAACGGCCTACGAACATGCCAAGGCATTGCAGCGTATGATGTATAAAGTAGATACCACTTATAACCAAAATCCCTATCAGCCGGGCGTGAAGAGTGGCAGCAAGGTGTTGCTTCCTACATTCTATGCCTTGTTTGAGTCGAGTGTCGGAGTTTACAACCAGACGCATCGGGCAGCTTTGGATACGCGTGCCGTCTATATGCCTTACAGTTGGAGTAGCGATGTTCCCCAACTGGCAGCTTTGCCGGTGGTACAAAAAGGGAAAAAGGGCAATGTGTCTCCGTCCAACGAGGTCATCCGCTGGCAGGCGGGTGGCGAAGCGCTGTTAACGATGGACCAGTTACGCACACTGAAAAGTCTTGTCGTTGATTTCGGCACCGCCGATGCGCCGAAGCTCATTCGGCTGGAGGTAACTGCCGATGGACAGAACTGGGAAGAGATCGCTCTTCAGCCAACCAACGTAAAAACTCGTTTCAAGGTGAACGTTGAAGGCCGTAATGTCTTGAAAATCCGTCTGACTAACGTGACCGGTCAGGAACAGAAAGTTTACTTCAAGCAATTTGTTTTGGAAGAAAAATAGTCCGTTCGGACTATTTTTCTTTAAAGCTTTGTTTCACCCTTGTGAAAGGATATGTTTCACTGTATTCGCCTGATTGTCATTTGTATAAGCTGTGGTGAAAGCGTGAAGTCGGTTTGGCGTATTGTTACTTTTGTGTGAGGGAAGTTGATATTGCGCTCTTTCTTCACACTATCTGGCAGGTGGAAGGATGCTTTGCTTTCATCGTTTTTCACAGGTTGTTTATTCAGCTTGAACTATTGGTTTAAGCTGGGCAAGGCAGTTGTTTAAGCAGGGTGGATCACTTGTTTAAGCTGGGTAAAGTAATGCTTTAGGCTGGGTAAAGGACTGTTTTAAGCTGAGGAAAGTATTGCTTTCATTCGGAAGTACTTTTTACTTTTGTTTTTTTCTGTAGTAACTATGGACTTTAGCGTGCTAACTGCCTACATTGGTACGCTAACTATGGACTTTGTTGCATCTTTTGCGAACCTCTTTAATATTTATAGCTCATCACGATTTTTTCCTCTTTTGAATTAAGTGCGAAGAAATCTGTGCTCTTTGAGCAAATATACATCTTTTGAAGCGATTCAGTCGGAAATAAATTTTATTTTTGTGGCTAGATAAACTGAATAAATTACCTATGAAACGTTTATTTCTTGTTTTTCTGTCATTTTGTTGTTGTGCTCTTGCACAGGCCCAACTGCCTTTGGCATATGACTTCCCCGAGAAGCCGCAGAGTGCCTGCTACGAGCAGGATGCGGCCAAGTGCTACCGGTTGGTCGAGAACCAGGCCCGTTACCTGCTTTCTATCGTCAAACCCTGGCATGGCGACAACCGTTATAAGCTGCTGACCGCTACGAAGGGCGGTGAAGAACACATAACCCGGCCCAATACGGGAGCGATAGCTATCTTCTGCTTCCTTCATCGCTTTGGTGATTATTCGGAACGCGAGGTGGGTGTGTCGCGTCAGGTGTTGCTCAATGACTACATCATTCCGATGATGCGTTATGTGCTGTCGGTACATAAGACCGGCGACAAGACGTTCGACGACGGCAAACAGTGGGGACGAAGCTGGCAGTCGGCCCACTGGACGCACCAGTTGGGGCAGGGAGCCATGTCGGTGTGGAACGTCCTTCCCGAAGATATCCGTGCAGGCGTCTTACGGGTGGTGCGTGCCGAAGCCGATGAAATTGCCTCGAAAAATCCTCCCTATAACTTGACGGTGGACAGTAAGTCAGAAGAAAATGCCTGGAATGCCGGTGCCTTGTCAGCCGCATTGATGCTGATGCCTGGCGACGCTCGGGTGCCTGTGTGGCAGGAGGCTTTGCAACGCTGGCTTCTGTCGGCCTACCTCTGCCCGAATGATGCGGATAAAGAGATTTTGATTGACGGCCGACCGTTGAAAGACCAGTTCGAAGGGGCCAATATCTACAACGACTATACCTTGGAAAACCACGGGCTGGTACATCCTGACTATATGACAGCCTGTACGCTGAAAGGCGAGGTGATGATTGACTTCTTGGCTACTGGCCGTCCGATGCCCGATGCCTGTATGTACAACATTGATCACATCTACGAGCAGTTGAAGATACTTCTGCTGCCTTCCGGAGGATTTGTCTATCCCACGGGGCAGGACTGGGCCATCTTTCGTCATTGTGACTGGACCAATATGCACGCCTTCTGCCTTTACTATTATAACGATCCGGAGGCCCTGCACTGGTTGCGGGTCACACTGGACGTCATCGACCGTATGCAGCGCAGACATGCTGACGGACGCATCTATGCTCCTCATGAGAATGATTTTCCTTCGTCGCAGACGTTGTGCGGATTGGGGTTGGCCGATACCTGGAAGATGTTGATGCTGGCCAAACCGGTGACCGAGGCACGACCCCGGCCCACGGTAGCCAAAATTTACCCCGACGGCAAGTTCTTCATCCGCAAGACGGGAACGGCGGTCCATACGGTGGCCTGGGGCAAGAAGATACAGTTTCAGGCTCTTTCGCAGTCGAAAGATCCGCTGGTGGCTCCCGACTGGCAGAACGGAGTGGGCTTCATCCGTCTGAAGGGCGAGAAGCGCAGTCTTCCGCTGAACCTGAAGGGCGTGGAGATTGATACCTTGGCGACCGGATATGCATTCCGTTTGCACGTGGAGCACGGCGATGCCGTTCAGGCCGACTATATTGTTACTTCATTGGAAAACGGTGACTTACAGATTTCGGAGAAGCTGGTAGCTATGCGCAATGTGACGACCGAGGTGATCGAAACCCAGACTATCGGTATCCTGAACCATCAGGGCTGGATAGAGGAGAGAGGCTATCGTATGCTCAGTAACGAAGGGATGGAGGTGTGCATGGAGTCTATGTCGGGTGTCCGTAGGTCGGTGCAGGGTACGGAAGTCTTGGTTGACCATCGGCTGACGGTACGTTCGGAAAAGCCATTGCAGGGCTCCTATACCTGTACCGACCGGTGGAAAGCGTCCAAGCAGCTTGATCGCTTGGTGCTGAACGAACAGAACGGTGAACACAGCTGGCGGCAGGGAGATGTCATCCATGAGAATACGGTGACATTGTCGTATGTCGATTGATATGCCGATAAGAAATTTAATTAGTCTAAAATTAATATGCTGAAACAATTGATTATTTGTGGTGCACTGCTCATGGGGGGTACCGCTTGTGTAGAACACACTTCCTGTAAAAAAGATAGTATGGAAAACAAAGACACGTTGCAGATTGGACCGGAAAATGTCTTGGCTGGCGTTAATCTGACAGTAGGTGAGAGTAAACGGCTTATAGCCAAAGGTTTCTGCGCTATGCCCGAAGTACGCGAACGCCTGAAGAAAGGTATGATAATCATTACGCGTGGGACGACCAATACATACATTGCCGAAGAGCTGGTCGGACTGGCTGAACCTCATGGGGCTTTTCTGACAGGTCACTTTGTGCCTGAAGGTACAAGGCCGTTGAACAAAGATGTGAAAACTCGTGGTGAGTTGATTTTGAAGGATGGAGAACTGGTCGAAATGGCTTATGCCGATGCCCTGAAGGAACTGGGTGAAGGCGACATTATTCTGAAAGGTGCTAATCTGTTGAACTATGCCCGTAAGCAGGCTGCCGTATGTATTGGCGCTCCCGATGGTGGAACTACATATCGCCTTTTACCTTATGTAGGCGAAGGCAAAGCTCGTCTCATTATCCCTGTGGCCCTGGAAAAGGAAACTTCGGCCAATCTGGAGGAATATGAAAAGATATTGAATCGGGAACATGAAAAACTAAATTTTGTACCCCTTTTGTATCTTTATCGGACGGGTACTGTCTTTACTGAAATCGAGGCGCTGAAGCAGTTTGCTGATGTGGAAGTGTTCCCCTACGGTGCAGGTGGGGTGGCAGGCCGCGAAGGAGGTATTTCACTGACTCTTGCCGGTATTCCCGAAGAGGTGGAGAAAGCATTGGAGGCTGTTCGTTTCGTACAGGGAGAACAACCATTTATCAGCTCTTTTAAATAAATGGGCTGATCGTATGACAAAAGCCGAAGGCGCTGTCAGATTGGTTCCGTTGCCTGTTTATCATGGTAAGCCGGGAAAAGGACTTTCCATACAGATGAGTGTAAGGCTGGGGAATGTGACTTTTCTTTCCGTGTGTGAGGGACATGATGGAATGTTTTTACTGATGGCCGAAGGTGAGTCGGTTGCCGGACCGGTACTGAATATAGGTAATACTAACAGTCGTTACCGTTTTGCATGTGGTGCTCGACAATTTATGAATGCTTGTTTATGGAGGATGGAATAACGCGTTTTGTTGCAGGTGGGTAAATAAAGCCATTCAAATGTCTTATAAGAAGTCTGTTGAATAAATTCATTGTTTCCCTATCGCGATTTTCAATCAATGCTTAAAAGTAGTTTAAGCAGGTTTTGGGAATGTTTGAAACATTGGGGGCTTATGTTTCAAACATTCGGCCTTTATGTTTGAAACATTCGGCGTGAGAGATTGAAAATTGAACGTTGACGGATTTTTTCAGGTTGTAAGGGTGAAACTTTGTGTGTAAATTATTATTGATGCTTTGGCTCGCGTGGTTTAAAGGCCGGAAGGGGGACTCTAAGAATTCTTGGCTATGGAGGAGAGATGTATTGAATGGTGGAAGCTTCTTGTCTGTTTCTTGCGGAAATATTGAGGGTATTAGAAAATTTTGTATTTTTAGACGCTGCAAACAAAATTGTTGCTATAGTTGTTTGTTCAGATTGTTGGAAGAATGAATATTTATAGAAATTGAATAGTTATACGTGTATGCAAAATCGAATTACAGAACTATTTGGGATACAATATCCCATTATCTCAGGTGGAATGGTGTGGTGTAGTGGTTGGCGGCTTGCCTCGGCTGTCAGCAATGCAGGTGGATTGGGACTGATTGGCGCCGGCTCGATGAATGCCGATTTGCTGAGGGAGCATATCCAAAAATGCAGGGCAGCGACCGACAAGCCTTTCGGCGTGAATGTCCCCCTGTTGTACAAACATGCTGAGGCCATGATGGAGGTTATCATAGAGGAGAAAGTTCCTGTGGTGTTTACGTCGGCAGGAAGCCCGAAGACGTGGACGGGGAAGTTGCATGAGGCAGGAATAAAGGTGGCGCATGTTGTGGCCAGCACAAAGTTCGCCCTGAAGTGCCAGGAGGCAGGAGTGGATGCCGTCGTGGCCGAAGGGTTTGAGGCAGGAGGACACAACGGGAAGGAGGAGACGACGACGATGGTGCTTGTGCCCCACGTCAGGAAATGTATTGATATCCCTCTGATTGCGGCCGGAGGTATTGGCACGGGTGCTGGTATGCTGGCTGCTTTTGCGTTGGGAGCGGAGGGAGTACAGATTGGCACCCGTTTTGCCCTGACCAAAGAAAGCTCGGCAAGCGACCGTTTTAAGGAACGGTGCATAAACCTTCAGGAAGGAGATACGATGCTGTCTTTAAAGAAAGTGGTACCTACCCGCTTGATAAAGAACGAATTTTTTCGTAAGGTCGAAGAGGCGGAGAATAGAGGTGCTTCTGCGGAAGAATTAAAAGATATTTTGAGTTACGGAAGAGCGAAAAAAGGCATATTCGAGGGTGATCTTGACGAGGGGGAACTTGAAATAGGGCAGGTCTCGTATATGATTGAAACAATTCCTGCGGTTCAGGATGTTTTTGACAGTCTGATTACGGAATATAGGGAACGATCGGGTTGTTTGGCCGAAATGTAGCTTGTAGGAACCTATGTGGAAAGAAAAGGGAAACCATTCCTTGAAAATAAATTCTCTACGGTTTTTTTGATAATTGAAAGAATAACACTAATTTTGCGCACTCATTTTGAGATTTTGGAATATAGTATAAATCAAATAAATAATTTGTCACGATGAACGTTTCATTGCAAAACATTGACAAGGTGAGCGCATTGCTTACCGTAAAGCTTGAGAAAGCTGACTACCAGGAGAAAGTTGACAAGGCCCTGAAGTCTTTCCGTCAGAAAGCTCAGATGCCTGGTTTCCGTAAAGGTATGGTTCCGATGAGCCTCGTTAAGAAGATGTACGGCAAGTCGGCTTTGGCTGAGGAAGTGAACAAGTTGCTTTCTGAAACCGTATATAAGTATATACAAGACAATAAGGTGAACATCCTGGGTGAGCCACTGCCTAACGAGGACAAGCAGCCCGCCATCGATTTCGATACGCAGGAAGAGTTCGAATTCCTGTTCGACATCGCACTGGCTCCCGAATTCAAGGCCGAGGTGAGCGCTGCCGACAAGGTGGATTACTACGACATCGAAGTAACCGACGAGATGGTGGACAACCAGGTGAAAGCCTATACACAGCGTAACGGCAAGTACGACAAGGTAGATGTTTATACCGACAACGACATGTTGAAAGGTCTGCTGGCCGAGCTCGACGAGCAGGGCAATACGAAGGAAGGCGGTATTCAGGTAGAAGGTGCCGTGATGATGCCTTCTTATATGAAGAACGACGAGCAGAAAGCTATTTTTGCCAATGCCAAGGTGAACGACGTGCTCGTGTTCAACCCTCATGCCGCTTGGGACGGCAATCCTGCCGAGTTGGCTTCGCTGCTGAAGATCGACAAGGAAGCTGCTGCCGAAGTGAAATCCAACTTCAGCTATCAGGTAGAGGAAATCACCCGTTTCGTACCCGGTGACCTGAATCAGGAAATCTTCGACCAGGTATTCGGCGAAGGTGTGGTAAAGACGGAAGAAGAGTTCCGTGCCAAAGTGAAAGAGGCAATTGCCAAGCAGTTTGTGGCCGACAGCGACTACAAGTTCCTCATCGACCTGCGTAAGGTAATGATGGAAAAGGTTGGCAAGCTGGAGTTCCCCGACGCATTGCTGAAGCGTGTGATGTTGGCCAACAACGCCGACAAGGGTGAGAAGTTCGTGGAAGAAAACTACGACAAGAGTATCGAAGAGCTTACCTGGCACCTCATCAAGGAGCAGCTGGTGAAGGCCAATGACATCAAGGTTGAGCAGGAAGACATCACTAACATGGCTAAGGAGTCAACTCGTGCTCAGTTTGCCATGTACGGTATGTTGAATGTACCCGATGAATTGCTGGAAAACTATGCCAAGGAAATGCTGAAGAAGAAAGAAAGCATTGAAGGCCTTGTAAACCGTGTTGTTGAGACGAAGTTGGCTGCTGCCGTGAAGCCTCAGGTTACGCTGGAACACAAGAGCATTTCGGCTGCCGACTTCAACAAGATGTTCGAATAAAATATTGCGGGTGGTGCGCTGCGGATAGCTACCGGTTGCGGGGAAGGATGGAAAATTCTCCTCCTGCTTGTAGCTCGTAGCTTGTCACTTGTCACTGAAAATCGGGGATGTTTGAAAAACTCTTCAAACATCCCCGATTTTTTTGTGTCTCTCTATTCTTTTTTGTTTCTTTGCATCCGCAATTAAAATATGTAGTAAGGATTATGGATGATTTTAGAAAGTATGCTACCAAGCATTTGGGTATGAACAGCCTTGTGCTGGACGATGTCATCAAGTCTCAGGCCGGTTATCTGAACCCTTATATTCTGGAAGAACGTCAGCTTAACGTCACTCAGCTGGATGTATTTTCCCGTTTGATGATGGACCGCATCATCTTCTTGGGAACGCAGATTGACGATTATACGGCTAATACACTTCAGGCACAGTTATTATATCTTGATTCGGTTGATCCGGGCAAGGATATTTCTATTTATATAAATTCTCCCGGCGGTTCGGTATATGCCGGACTGGGCATTTACGATACCATGCAGTTCATCAGCAGCGATGTTGCAACGATTTGTACAGGTATGGCAGCCAGCATGGCGGCTGTGCTGCTGGTGGCCGGTGCCGAAGGCAAACGCTCGGCCCTGACTCATTCGCGCGTCATGATCCATCAGCCGATGGGAGGGGCACAGGGACAGGCTTCGGATATCGAGATTACAGCCCGTGAGATTCAGAAATTGAAAAAGGAACTCTATACCATCATTGCCGATCATTCGCATACGCCTTTCGACAAGGTATGGGCCGACTCCGACCGCGATTATTGGATGACTGCGCAAGAGGCGAAAGAATATGGTATGGTGGATGAAGTGCTGATTAAGAAGTGATATGGCAGATTCGAGAAGAACTAAAAATAGATGTAGCTTTTGTGGACGTAGTGAGGATGAGGTTGGTTTCCTGATAACGGGAATGAATGGCTTTATCTGTGACTCATGTGCCATGCAGGCTTATGAGATAACGCAGGAGGCTATGGAGAGCAAGCGTAAGGACGGTACCAAGAGCCTGAACTTGAAGGAGCTTCCCAAGCCAATGGAAATAAAGGAATTCCTCGATCAGTATGTTATCGGACAGGACGATGCCAAACGCTTCCTGTCTGTTTCGGTGTATAACCACTACAAGCGTCTGCTGCAGAAAGACAGCGGCGACGATGTGGAGATTGAAAAGTC
This sequence comes from Candidatus Bacteroides merdavium, assembly GCA_019116805.1. GTDB lineage: Bacteria > Bacteroidota > Bacteroidia > Bacteroidales > Bacteroidaceae > Bacteroides > Bacteroides merdavium. Next base: position 19,832 of record DXAV01000012.1, read on the forward strand.
CAACATCATCATGGTGGGTAGTACGGGTACAGGCAAGACTTTGCTGGCGCGTACCATTGCCAAATTGTTGCATGTCCCCTTTACCATTGTGGACGCTACGGTGTTGACCGAGGCGGGTTATGTAGGTGAAGACATTGAAAGTATTCTGACCCGTCTGCTCCAGGTGGCCGACTATAATGTTCCTGAAGCCGAGCGGGGCATCGTGTTTATTGATGAGATAGACAAAATAGCCCGCAAGGGTGATAATCCCTCCATTACCCGCGATGTCAGTGGAGAGGGTGTACAGCAAGGATTGTTGAAGTTGCTGGAAGGCTCGGTGGTCAATGTTCCTCCTCAGGGCGGTCGCAAGCATCCCGAGCAGAAGATGATTCCGGTCAACACCAAGAACATCTTGTTTATTTGCGGTGGTGCCTTCGACGGTATTGAGAAGAAGATTGCACAGCGTCTGAATACTCATGTGGTGGGTTATAATGCGGTGCGCAACACGGCTGCTGTTGACAAGGGGAACTTGATGCAGTATATTGCGCCTCAGGATCTGAAGTCTTTCGGGCTGATACCGGAAATAATAGGACGTCTGCCCGTGCTGACTTATCTGAATCCGTTGGATCGGGCGGCTCTCCGTTCTATCTTGACGGAACCCAAAAATTCCATTATCAAGCAGTACGTCAAACTGTTCGAAATGGACGGGGTGAAGCTGGATTTCGAAGAGGCTGTGTTCGAATATATCGTGGACAAGGCTGTGGAATATAAGCTGGGAGCACGCGGACTGCGTTCCATCGTGGAGACCATCATGATGGATGCCATGTTCGAGATGCCGTCTGAGGGGAAAGATTCTTTTACCGTAACGTTGGACTATGCCAAACGCCAGTTGGAAAAAGCCAATATTGCCAGGCTACAGAATGCTTAACAGCAGGAAATGGGGTGTAAGAAGCTTTTTTAGCGTTTTTTCCTAAAAATATTCGGTGCATTTTGCTTGAAAATTGAGAAGTTGTTTATAACTTTGTTAGGACTCTTGGAAAAGTTGAATGATTTTCAGGAGGAGAGAGATAAAAGAACGTTTAATAAACAACATTCTAAATTAGAGACATGGCAGGGAAGAATATCAATTTGACAGACCAGCTGAAGAAATATTTCGGGTTCGACACATTCAAGGGAAATCAGGAGGCTATTATCCGGAATCTGTTGGATGGCAACGACACGTTTGTTCTGATGCCTACCGGCGGAGGAAAATCTTTGTGTTACCAGTTGCCTTCTTTGTTGATGGATGGGACAGCCATTGTCATTTCTCCTTTGATTGCGTTGATGAAGAATCAGGTAGATGCCATGCGTAACTTCAGCGAAGAAGACGGAGTGGCACATTTCATCAATTCTTCCCTTAACAAGACTGCCATTGATCAGGTGAAGTCGGATATTCTTAGCGGAAAAACCAAATTGCTCTATGTAGCTCCGGAGTCGTTGACGAAAGATGAGTACGTAGAATTCCTGAGGACGGTGAAAATTTCATTCTATGCGGTGGATGAGGCGCATTGTATTTCAGAGTGGGGACACGACTTCCGTCCTGAATACCGCCGCATCCGGCCTATTATCAATGAAATAGGAAAGGCTCCTTTGATTGCCTTGACAGCTACCGCTACGCCAAAAGTGCAACATGATATCCAGAAAAACCTGGGCATGGCGAATGCAAAGGTCTTCAAGTCGTCGTTTAATCGTCCTAATCTCTATTATGAGGTGCGACCTAAAACGAACAATATAGACAAGGATATCATCAAATTCATTAAAAACAATCCGGAGAAATCCGGAATTATCTATTGCCTTAGCCGCAAGAAGGTGGAGGAACTGGCTGAAGTGTTGCAGGCGAACGGTATCAATGCCCGTCCCTATCATGCCGGTATGGATTCGGCTACACGTTCTCAGAATCAGGATGACTTCCTGATGGAGAAGATTGATGTTATCGTGGCTACTATTGCTTTTGGTATGGGAATCGATAAACCGGATGTACGTTTTGTTATTCATTATGACATCCCCAAAAGTCTGGAAGGCTACTATCAGGAAACGGGACGTGCGGGGCGCGACGGCGGAGAAGGACAGTGCATCACTTTCTATACGAACAAGGACTTGCAGAAACTGGAGAAGTTCATGCAGGGCAAACCTGTGGCAGAACAGGAAATAGGCAAGCAGCTTCTGTTGGAAACGGCTGCATATGCCGAGTCCTCTGTATGTCGTCGCAAGACGCTCTTACATTATTTTGGTGAAGAATATACGGAGGAAAATTGTGGAAATTGTGACAATTGTTTAAATCCTAAAAAACAAGTGGAAGCTCAAGACTTATTGTGTACTGTAATTGAAACGGTTCTCGCTGTAAAGGAGAACTTCAAGTCGGACTATATTATAGATATCATTTTGGGACACGAAACTTCGGAAGTGCAGGCTCATTTGCATGAAGATCTGGAAGTGTTCGGTTCTGGAATGGGTGAAGAAGAAAAAACATGGAATGCGGTTATTCGTCAGGCATTGATTGCCGGTTACTTGAGTAAGGATGTAGAAAACTATGGCTTGCTGAAGGTGACGGACGACGGAAAGAAGTTCCTCAAGCATCCTAAGTCGTTCAAAATCACGGAAGATAATGATTTTGAGGAAGTGGAGGAGGAAGCTCCTGCGCGAGGTGGAGGTGCTTGTGCGGTGGATCCCGCCTTGTATTCCATGCTGAAAGACTTGCGGAAAAAGTTGTCCAAGCATTTGGAGGTACCTCCTTATGTTATTTTCCAGGATCCTTCACTGGAGGCGATGGCAACCATTTATCCTATTACGTTGGAGGAGTTGCAGAATATTCCGGGCGTTGGAGCCGGAAAGGCAAAACGCTATGGTGAGGAATTCTGTAAACTGATTAAGCGGCATTGTGAAGAAAATGAGATTGAACGTCCGGAAGACTTGCGTGTGCGTACCGTGGCCAACAAGTCCAAGATGAAGGTGGCTATTATCCAGGCCATCGACCGTAAGGTTGCTCTCGATGATATCGCTGTGTCGAAAGGTATCGAATTCGACGAGTTGCTGGATGAAATAGAGGCTATCGTTTATTCAGGTACCAAGCTGAACATTGATTATTTCCTGGAGGAAATCATGGACGAAGACCATATGTTGGACATTTATGACTATTTCAAGGAATCGACTACGGACAACATTGACGATGCACTGGAAGAACTGGGCGATGATTTCACAGAAGAAGAAGTTCGGTTGGTGCGCATCAAGTTCATCTCTGAGATGGCAAACTGATATTCTTCAGGTATAAAAAAAGAAAATTTATTGCGTGTATATATGCGTGAATGGAATAAAAAACGTATATTTGCACGCAATAAATTTTATACGTCATATGTCATTTATTGCAGATAAAATTGTCATGGATGGATTAACGTACGATGACGTACTGCTGATCCCCGCTTATTCTGAAGTGCTCCCCAAAACTGTCGAACTCACGACAAAGTTTTCAAGAAACATTGAGTTGAAAATTCCTTTTGTAACTGCTGCGATGGATACGGTTACAGAAGCTAAGATGGCGATAGCCATAGCCCGTGAAGGGGGTATCGGCGTAATCCATAAGAACATGTCCATTGAGGAACAGGCCCGTCAGGTGGCTATCGTGAAGCGTGCCGAGAATGGCATGATTTACGATCCGGTGACCATCAAACGTGGTTCTACGGTGGCCGATGCTTTGGCTTTGATGGCTGAATATAAGATTGGCGGTATTCCGGTGGTTGATGATGAAGGACATCTGGTTGGAATTGTTACTAACCGCGATTTGCGTTTCGAGAAGGATCAGAACAAGCGCATTGACGAAGTGATGACAAAGGAAAATATCGTCACGACTAATCAGACAACGGATTTGGAAGCTGCTGCACAAATTCTGCAGGAGCATAAGATTGAAAAACTGCCGGTAGTGGACAAGGATAATAAACTTGTCGGTCTGATTACGTATAAAGATATTACGAAGGCCAAAGATAAACCGATGGCCTGTAAAGATGCCAAGGGACGTTTGCGCGTAGCTGCAGGTGTGGGCGTTACGGTTGACACGCTGGACCGTATGAAGGCATTGGTAGAAGCCGGAGCAGATGCCATTGTGATTGACACGGCTCATGGTCATTCCAAGTATGTGATTGAAAAATTGAAGGAGGCTAAAAAGGCATTCCCTGACATTGATATTGTAGTGGGCAATGTTGCTACGGGTGAAGCAGCCAAGATGCTGGTTGAAGCCGGAGCGGATGCGGTGAAGGTTGGTATCGGACCGGGATCCATCTGTACAACTCGTGTAGTGGCTGGAGTAGGAGTACCTCAGTTGTCTGCGGTTTACGATGTGGCCAAGGCGTTGGAAGGTACCGGTGTGCCTTTGATTGCTGACGGTGGTCTCCGTTATTCGGGCGATGTTGTGAAGGCATTGGCTGCTGGTGGTTATAGCGTAATGATTGGCTCGTTGGTAGCTGGAACTGAAGAATCGCCGGGTGATACCATCATTTTTAACGGACGTAAGTTTAAATCTTATCGTGGTATGGGTTCGTTGGAAGCAATGGAGAACGGTTCGAAAGACCGCTATTTCCAGAGTGGTACGAGCGATGTCAAGAAGTTGGTTCCGGAAGGCATTGCAGCTCGCGTGCCTTATAAGGGAACGTTGTACGAAGTAATCTATCAGCTGGTGGGAGGTTTGCGTGCCGGTATGGGCTATTGTGGCGCTGCCAACATCGAACAGTTGCACAATGCCAAGTTTACCCGCATCACTAACGCCGGTGTGCTTGAAAGCCATCCGCACGATGTGGCCATTACCAGTGAGGCACCGAACTATAGCCGTCCTGAGTAAAGTGATGTTTTTTTGAATAATTGACACGGACAGCACACGTCTTGCAGAAAATCTTTGGAGAGATGACTGTAGAAAGGTGTTGTCCGTGTCTGTTTTTATGAGATTTGCGTTTGTCGTTTGGAAATAATGAAGTTGAAGTATTTGTGTTTGTGTGTATTCGCTTGGGCTGCGTTAGGCTTGTGCCGGGCGCAATCTGAGGCTGTACTGATGTTTGTAGAAGGTCAGCCTGTCGGATTGGATGAATACAGGTGTTTCTGTTCCAGACGTACAGGAGCTGATGCGGAACTGGAACGTTTCGTGGACTTCAAGCTTAAGGCTTTGGCTGCCCGGAAGGCCTCGTTGGATACATTGGGTGATGTACGGTTGGCTCTGAGAAATCATCGTAGCAGACTGGTACAGGAATGTCTGCTTGGTAGTAGCCGAACGGACTCGGTGGCAGGTGAATGTTATCGCTCTTTGCAAACGGGAAAATATACAGGTCGCGTACGGGTGAGTCACATATTCAAATACATTCCTCAGAATGTGCCTGTGCGAATGCTTGCTGAAATTGAAGCGGAATTGGACTCTCTCTATCGGGGTTTGCAGAATGGGCAGATGTCTTTTGATAGCTGTGTAAAGTGCTTTTCTGAGGATAAAGAACCCTTTTGGGTTATTCCTTTGCAGATGCCGGTCGAGTTTGAGGATGTTGTGTTTACATTGCAGGTCGGTGAGATTTCTCAGCCCTTCTTTACACCTCAGGGTATTCATATTGTGAAGGTGCTGGAGAGGGAAGACCTTCCTTCTTTTGATGAGTTGCGCGACAGGCTGGTAGAACGACAGTTCGGTCATGTTGACAGTCGTTTGCTCGCTTCATCCATCGATTCCTTGAAACAATGTTATGGATATACCCTGGAAAAATCTGGTGTAGAAGATTTGTTGCGGACTGGAAGCACGGACAAGGTTTTGTTTGTATTGAATGGGAAAGCGTATGCCGGGGCCGATTTTGCATTGTTTGCAAAATCTTACCCTGCTTCTCTCGGCAGGCAGTTGGAGGCTTTCATTGCAAAGTCTGTGTGGGATTGTGCTTATGCACGATTGGGATTGGATGATATGGCTTTGCGGGAAAATTTGTGCTTTTTCGGTGATAGCTTGTTGGGTAGTGCGATGACACGTTTGGCGGTTGACAATCGTGTGAAGGGTGATACAGCGGGTGTGGCAAGGTATTTCGAAGCACACACCAAGCGATATTATTGGCCCGAGGCACGCTACGATGGAATTGTCTTACATTGTAAGACGAAGCGTGTCTCCAAACGGGTACGTAAGTTTCTGAAAAAACTCCCGTCAGACGAATGGGAGGACGCTATTCGTTTAGGGGTAAATGCTGGCGAACAGATTGAAGTCGTGGCAGAGCGCGGTCTGTTTGCGCCTGGAGACAATGCGTTTGTCGATAGCCGGATTTTCAAGAAAGGGAAACCCGAAGCTTTGGCAGATTATCCTTATTGGGTGGTTTTGGGAAAAAAGGTTAAGGGGCCAGACTGCTGGGAGGAGGTCGGTTTACAGGTTTGGACAGATTATCGTACAGATATGGAGGAGTCCTGGAAGCGTCAACTTCGTCGTAAATTTAAGGTTGAAATAAACGAAGAGGTTTTAAAAACCGTTAATTCTCACGGAGGCAATTGATTAAACCACTATCTTCGTACGTCAAATATGGAAAAAAAACTGGCAATGCGAAAAATCTGTCTGTTGGGGCTGTGTCTGCTTGTTACAGGTGCCTGTAAGAAGCCGCAGTACGACCATAAGGGGAAGACCCCTTTGGTGGAATTGAACGGCAATTTCCTTTACAAGGAAGATTTGGCCGCCGTACAACCTGCCGGGCAAAGTCCGGATGACAGTTTGTTGTTTGCCGAACATTATATTCGTAACTGGGCGGAAGATATTCTGTTGTATGAGAAGGCCCGGGATAATATCCCCAATAACGATGAAATAGAGAGGCTGGTGCATAATTATCGGAAAGCTCTGATTATGCATACCTATCAGCAGGCACTGATTCATCAGAAGTTGTCCGAAGAGATTACGGAGGAGGAATTGCAGGCCTATTATGAACAGAATAAGACTGCGTTCAAGGCTGATGCTCCTCTGATGCGTGGATTGTTTATTAAAGTTCCGTTGACGGCTCCTCGGCTTGCACGGGTACGTCAGTGGTATAAGGATGAAAGGCAGTCGGCCGTGGAACATCTGGAGAAATACAGCTTGCAGAATGCTGTGAAGTATGAATACTTTTATGATAAATGGGTACCTGCTTCGGAGATTCTGTCCTGGATTCCGTTGAATGAGCGGGATGTGGATGCTTACTTCTCTCGCAATCGTCGGGTGGAAGTCAAAGATACGGCCTTTTGGTATTTTCTGAATGTGACGGATTATATACCCACGGGGATGCAAGAACCTTATGAGGCGGCTAGACCGTTGGTAAACGACATGGTGCTGAATAAAAAGCAAGTGGAATTTCTGAATCAAGTCAGAGACGATTTGTATAGGCAGGCCATGGACGATGGAAAGATAAAATATTGTGAGAATTAAGATAGTAGGAATGAAAAAGTGTGTGAACGTTAAGTTTGTAGTTTTGCTGGCTTTCATGCTGCTGCCATTCATGCCATCCTGGGGACAGGATAATGTCATTGACGAAGTGGTTTGGGTAGTGGGTGATGAAGCCATTTTGAAGTCCGATGTAGAAGAAGTGCGTTTGGATGCGTTGTATAATGGGCGTAAGTTCGACGGTGATCCTTATTGTGTTATTCCGGAAGAAATAGCCGTACAGAAATTGTTCCTGCATCAGGCGGCTTTGGATAGTATTGAGGTGTCTGAGAGCGAAGTGGTCAGCCAGGTGGATTTTATGATCAATCAGTACATCAGCCGTATCGGTTCCATGGAGAAGATGGAGGAATATTGGAATAAGAGTGCCACGCAGATCCGGGAAACTTTGCGCGAGAATGCTCGTGAGGGATTGACGGTGCAGCGTATGCAGCAGAAGCTGGTGGGTGAAGTGAAAATAACTCCAGCCGAGGTACGTCGCTATTATCAAAACCTACCCCAGGACAGTATCCCCTATATCCCTACGCAAGTGGAGGTGCAGATTATCACCCAAAAACCGCGTATCCCAATAGAGGAGGTTGAGGATGTGAAAAGGCGTCTGCGTGAGTTCACTGACCGTATCAACAAGGGCGAAACCAGTTTCTCTACCTTGGCGCGTATGTATTCCGAGGATCGTGCTTCGGCTATCAACGGTGGTGAGATGCCTTTCTATGGCCGTGGTCAGCTTGATCCTGCTTTTGCCAATGTGGCATTCAATCTGCAGGATCCTACCAAGGTGTCCAAAGTGGTGGAGTCGGAGTATGGTTTCCATATTATCCAGCTGATCGAGAAGCGTGGCGACCGCATTAAAGTGCGTCACATCCTGCTTCGTCCGCACATTCCGGAAAGCGCTTTGGAGGCTGGTATGGCTCGTCTGGATTCTATTGCTGACGATATCCGTAATAAAAAGTTCACGTTTGAAGAGGCTGCGGCTGTTATTTCGCAGGATAAGGACACTCGCAACAATCATGGTTTGCTGCCCAATCCCAATACCAATACATCGAAGTTCGAAATGCAGGAGCTTCCTCCTGAAATTGCTAAAGTAGTAGATAAAATGAATGTGGGTGAGATTTCCGAGGCTTTTACCATGATTCCTGAAAAGACCGGTAAGGAAGAGTGTGTCATTGTCAAGCTGAAGAGTCGCATCAACGGACACAAGGCCACCATTACGGACGATTATCAGAACCTGAAAGACCTGGTTCTCGAGAAGCGTCGTGCCGAAGTGCTGGATAAGTGGATACGCGAGAAACAGCGTCACACTTATGTTCGAATCAAGGAAGGATGGAACCAGTGTGAGTTCAAGTATCCGGGATGGATTAAGGATTAAGTCCGCTTGCCTTTATTAGGCAGCCGATGAACGTAAGACTTACAATATGCATAATAGAAATTTGGTTTATAAATTCCTGAACAGGCATAGATACCTTTTGGCGGGTATTCTATGCCTGTTCGGCATCTGTCTGCTTAGTGCGCAGGACAAGAAAGTGGAGCCGGAGAAAGAGAAAAAGAAGACACGTGTCGATTTGCTGTATGCCGATGAGGCTCAGGCCGACGATAAAGTTCGTCCGGATGTCCAGATTTTGATTGGTTCCGTTAAATTGCGTCATGACAGCATGTATATGTATTGCGACAGTGCCTTGATTTTCAAACGCATCAATTCAGTCGAAGCGTTCGGAAACGTGCGTATGGAGCAGGGGGATACATTGTTTATTTATGGTGACTATCTTTATTACGACGGTATGGCGCAATTGGCCATGCTTCGTGAAAACGTCCGTATGATTAATCGGAATACGGAGCTGACGACAGACAGCCTGAATTACGACCGCATCTATAATCTGGGTTATTATTTCGACGGAGGTACACTTACGGACGAAGAAAATGTACTGACGTCCATCTGGGGGGAATACAGCCCGGCTACCAAGATCGCTGTATTCAACCACGAGGTGACACTGAACAACCCTCGTTTTGTATTGACTTCTGATACATTAAAGTATCATACGGAAACTAAGGTAGCCACTATCCTGGGCCCCTCCGACATTGTGAGCGACGACAATCATATTTATTCCGAACGGGGCATTTACAATACGCTGACCGAACAGGCCGAGCTGTTGGACCGTTCCGTACTGACTAACCAGGGCAAGAAGCTGACTGGAGACAGCCTTTTCTACGATCGAAAGCTGGGATACGGTGAAGCTTTCTATCGTGTGCAGATGAATGATACGGTTAATCGGAACATGCTCACGGGCGATTATTGTTTCTATAACGAACTTACCGGCAATGCTTTGGCCACGGACCGCGCCGTCGCAGTGGACTATTCGCAGGGCGACAGCCTGTTTATGCATGGTGACACTCTGCGGCTGGTGACCTATAATCTCAATACCGATTCAGTGTATCGCGAAATGCGGGTGTATCACAAGGTGCGCGCTTATCGTACGGACATACAGGCCGTATGTGATTCGTTGGTCTATAATTCGAAGGACTCCTGTATGACTATGTACACAGATCCCGTACTTTGGTATGGTTCCGAGCAGCTGTTGGGCGAGCAGGTCAAGGTCTATATGAACGACAGCACCATCGACTGGGCGCACATCATCAACCAGGCGCTGGCCGTGGAGCAGAAGGACTCGTTGCATTACAATCAGGTGTCCGGCAAGGAGATGATGGCATATTTCCGGGAAGGAGAGATGCGCCAGGTGGATGTGAACGGCAATGTGCTGGTTGTGTTCTATCCGGTGGAGGAACGGGACAGCTCGCTGATCTTGATGAACTATTCTGAAGGGGGCTTTCTGCGGATGATGTTGAAGGACAGGCGTATGGAACGGGGCTCCTTCATTGGAAAAGCCAACGGAACTGCCTATCCGATGAACCAGATACCGGCCGACAAGTATCGGCTGCCTTCCTTCGTGTGGCTGGACTACATTCGGCCGCTGAATAAGGAAGATATTTTCAATTGGCGAGGCAAAAAGTCCGATGCCGTGCTGAAACAGAGTTCACGTCGGCCTACCGTTTCGCCGCGTGACATGCATATCGAACGAATTAAAAAATAGAGGAGAGTGAATTATGGGTATGTTTACAATGAGAAAACCGCGTGGCTTCCATCATTCTTATATCTATGTGGACGAACGTAAGGAGAAATTGGAGAAGATGACGGAGAACGCCAAACGCGAGTTGGGCATGCTGACGGAGAAAAAAGAAATCAATCCCGAAGATATTCGTGGAAAGTTTATTGAGGGCACTACCCACTTGAAGCGTCGGAAGGAGAGTGGAAAACGTCCTTTGCATTTCATTGTCATTCTTTTCTTTATTGGTCTGTTGGCCTACTTGTGGTATGCCATCAGTAATGGAATAATCTAAAAACTCTAGGCATGAGCGATATCATTCATTTGCTCCCCGACTCCGTAGCCAATCAGATTGCTGCCGGAGAGGTGATACAGCGTCCTGCTTCTGTCATCAAGGAACTGGTGGAAAATGCCATTGATGCCGAGGCTACGGAAATCCATGTGTTGGTGACCGACGCCGGAAAAACCGGTATCCAGGTGATAGACAACGGTAAAGGTATGTCCGAAACTGACGCCCGTCTGGCTTTTGAACGCCATGCCACGTCCAAGATACGTGAGGCAGCCGACCTGTTCGCTCTTCGTACCATGGGATTTCGTGGTGAAGCTTTGGCTTCCATTGCGGCGGTGGCCGAGGTGGAGTTGAAGACGAGGCTTGCCGACGAGGAACTGGGTACGCGCCTGTTGTTGGCCGGTTCCAAGGTAGAGAGTCAGGAGCCTGTCTCCTGTCCCAAGGGCAGTAATTTTTCGGTAAAGAACCTGTTCTTCAATGTCCCTGCCCGGCGCAAGTTCCTGAAGGCCAACTCTACGGAACTGAGTAACATCCTGGCGGAGTTCGAACGCATCGCGCTGGTCCATCCCGAAGTGGCTTTCTATCTTTATAGCAACGACAGCGAGCTGTTCAACCTGCCCGTCATGCCCCTCCGCCAGCGCATCATGGCTGTTTTCGGCAAAAAGCTGAACCAGCAGCTTCTCTCTGTGGAAGTCGATACTACGCTGGTGCGGATATCGGGTTATGTGGCCAAGCCCGAAACGGCGCGCAAGAAAGGAGCCCATCAGTACTTCTTTGTGAACGGCCGTTATATGCGGCATCCCTATTTCCACAAAGCTGTGATGGATGCCTTCGAACACCTGATACCGGCTGGCGAGCAGATTTCCTATTTCATTTATTTCGAAGTCGATCCTGCCAATATTGATGTGAATATCCATCCCACCAAGACTGAAATCAAGTTCGAGAACGAACAGGCCATCTGGCAGATCCTGTCGGCGGCGGTCAAGGAATCTTTGGGTAAGTTCAATGCTGTTCCTTCCATTGATTTCGATACCGAAGGGATGCTGGATATTCCCGCTTTCGAACAGCCTCATCCCATTGAGCCGCCCAAGGTACATTATAATACTGATTTCAATCCGTTCAAGAGTACGTCGTCTTCGTCCTACGGAGGCGATCATAGCTATTCACGTCCGCAGGTGGAGTGGGAGAGTTTGTATGCCGGGCTGGAGAAGGCCAGCCGGATGAATGAAGTGGATGTTCCCGATACACCGGCCAGCGAAGATTGGGAGAGTACTGCTGCACCGAATGGAAATGCAGAAACCGTGGATACCCTTGCTTCGGTGATGTCGGCTGGAAGCAGTACGTCTGTAGGGCAACACTGGCAATTCAAGGGCCGTTATATCCTGACCTCTGTCAAGTCTGGTCTGATGCTTATTGACCAGCATCGGGCACATATCCGTGTACTGTTCGACCGCTATATGGAACAAATCCGTCAGAAGCAGGGAGTGGCTCAAGGGGTATTGTTCCCGGAAATCGTTCAGTTCCTTGCTTCGGAGGTTGCCATGTTGGAAGAAATTCTGGATGACCTCTCGGCCGTGGGGTTCGAACTGACCTCATTGGGCGGTGGAAGCTATGCCATCAACGGTGTTCCCGCCGGCATTGAAGGACTTAACCCGGTAGAGTTGGTGCGCAACATGGTACACACTGCTTTGGAGAAGGGAAGCGATGTGAAAGAAGAAGTACAATCCATGCTGGCGCTGACCTTGGCCCGTGCTGCGGCCATTGTTTATGGGCAGGTGCTGGGAAATGAAGAAATGTCGGCCTTGGTGGATAATCTTTTTGCTTGTGAATCACCCAATTATACACCGGATGGCCGTGTCGTGCTGGCCACACTCAAGGAGGAGGAAATAGAGCGGCTGTTTGCCAAGTGATAAATATCTTCATCGATTCCCTCTTTTTCAAAACTTTTTAAAATCTGTCGTGTTTATTATGCAGGTCGGTGAGAATGAGCGACCCTAACTTAACACCTAAACAAATTTTAGAAAGTATGAAAAAGAATCTAATGTTACTGGCTTTGTCCGGATTGTCGGTTGCTGCTGTAGCACAAAACACGACAGAGGTTACTGAAGTGCTGGAAGTCGTAGAAGTACGGCAGGACAAGTACGCAGTTGTTACCAATCCCTTTTGGGACAATTGGTTTATATCGCTGGGCGGTGGTGTCACTGTGCTGTTCGGCGATTACGATGCCGCCGGCAGTTTCGGCAAGCGTATCAGCCCCACGCTGAATGCGGAAGCTGTTGACTCCTTCGGAGAACCCATCCTGAACCGTGTAGTGGTAGTAGAGTCTGCCCAATAAGCTCCGGCTTATAGGCAATAGATAAAAAATGAGGCTGAATTCCTTTGATGGAGTTCAGCCTCTGTTTTTTTGTATGTCGCATCCTTACTCTGCGCGGAAGCGTTTGGCCTGTTCGGCTATCAGCTTGGCGTCGTCGAAGTAGTTGATCTTCATGGCGCGGCGCACATCGTCCAGTGTAGCGGCAGCTGTCTCGCGGGCCTTTTCGCAACCCTTTTTCAGCATGTCGTAGATGGCCGGGATGTCCTGCTCGTACTCCTTGCGGCGGTTGCGGATGGGTTCCAGCGTTTCCTGCATGATGGCGTTCAGGAAGTTCTTCACCTTCACGTCGCCCAGTCCGCCGCGGCGGTAGTGGGCCTTCAGTTCGTCCAGGTTGGGATAGTCGGGCAGGTAGCGTTCGAAGTGTTCGGGACGGCAGAAGGCGTCGAGGTAGGTAAATACCGTGTTGCCTTCAATTTTGCCCGGATCCTGCACGCGCAGGTGGTCGGGGTCGGTGTACATGCCTCGTATCTTCTTCTGTACCTCGTCGGCGGGATCACTCAGGTAGATGCAGTTGCCCAGGCTCTTGCTCATCTTGGCCTTGCCGTCGGTACCGGGCAGACGCAGACAGGCAGCGTTGTCGGGCAGCAGGATTTCAGGTTCCACCAGCGTCTCGCCGTAGATGTAGTTGAAGCGGCGGACGATTTCGCGCGCCTGCTCCAGCATCGGCTCCTGGTCTTCGCCCACAGGCACGGTCGTAGCCTTGAAGGCTGTGATGTCGGCCGCCTGGCTGATGGGGTAGGTGAAGAAGCCCACGGGGATGCTGGCTTCGAAGTTACGCATCTGTATTTCGGTCTTTACCGTCGGGTTGCGTTGCAGACGGCTCACGGTCACCAGGTCCATGAAGTAGAACGACAGTTCGCACAGCTCCGGTATCTGCGACTGGATGAAGAGGGTGCTCTTCGTCGGGTCGAGGCCACAGGCCAGGTAGTCCAGTGCCACTTCGATGACGTTCTGGCGCACCTTTTCGGGGTTGTCCATGTTGTCGGTCAGCGCCTGTGCGTCGGCAATGAACACAAACATGTCCTTGTAGTCGCCGGCATTCTGCAGTTCCACCCGTCGGCGCAGCGAGCCCACGTAGTGGCCTATGTGCAGGCGTCCCGTCGGGCGGTCGCCTGTGAGGATGATTTTTTCTTTTGCCATAACTTATTTAATTGATAATTTCTTTTTTACAGCTTGTTGGGAGGAGTATCAAAATGAGCGTTCACTTTCTTCAGGCACGGATTACACGGATTTCACGGATTAATGTCTGTACCTGGATTCCGCGTAATCCATGCCTGAAGATGGCAGGAAGTCTTTTTGATACATTCTCATTGTTAATCTGGCCGTAAAGGTAGGGCTTTTTCGTGAAAAACTGCTCGTAATCTTCTGATTTTATATCGGGTTCATATCGTTTATTGTGTAGTCTGTGGCTTTTTGTAGGTTGACCGACCATACTGCCGGTTGAAACAGCGGACCTTTTATGTCGGATTGTCAAATAAAATCATCGTTCTGGACTTTCCGTTCCCGCATTCTGCCCGGAAGCCCGTCGAGGACTTCTTTGGGGATGTTTGAAACATAGAGGGGGAATGTTTGAAACATTCGACCCTTATGTTTCAAACATAGGCGCTTTAGGGTTGAAACCTACCTTCCGGCCCCTTTGGGGGAGCGGACCCTGATGATTGTATTGATGTAAATATTTCTAACTATTTGTGGCTGATGCCTTCTCGTCAGACACAAGTCGGGACGGCTCTCGGCGACGGGAAACCCTTTAGCCCGTCGTTTATCTGTTTTAATGTCTTAAAATACCTGTAGATTCCAAAACGAAGTGCAACGTTTTGGTCTTTAAAAGTAGTAGATTCAAGGAGGAAAGTGTTAACTTTGCCTCGTGAATCAAAAAGGAGGCGAGCTCTGCTGAGGAGCAACTCGACCAAGCAATAGATTCATGTACCACACTGAAATAGTGTAAAGGAGCGAGGCTGTCTGATTTCAGCCCCGCTTTCATTATTTTAGGAGGTACGTATGGCTAAGAAAACCTTTCCCTGTGGCAATGCAAAAAAACAAAAAGGGAGACCGAAGTCTCCCCAAGATTAATTAACTTTGTATTGCTTATGTACAATCAATTAACCCTTGCGCAAAGGTACACAATTTCTACCATGCGCCAAAATGGTTTTTCATTAAAAGCCATAGCAGACGAATTAAACCGTATTGAAGAGGAAGCAGCCATATCCTCCGGTAATCCTCTTCCCGAAAAGAAACGTTCAGCATCCACCATTTCACGTGAGTTGAAGCGTAGTAGGACAAAGACCGGTAGATATAATCCCAAACAGGCTGATGAAATGGCCCGTGAAAAGAGGGAGCGAATAGTACGCAACACAGCAATAAAACCTGGGGTGCTGGAGCTTGCCATAAAGTTACTCAAAGGGAAAGGATGGTCTCCGGAACAAATTTCAGGACATCTGAAAAAAGAGGGGAAACGCATATCTAAGGAACGTATCTATCAGGAAATCAGAAGAAAGCCTGAGCCTTCAAAATATTGTCATCACCATATGAAATACAGGCGTCACCAGGCTAAGCCATATAAGACAGCAGGAAAAAGCATGATTCTTGACAGGGTATCCATCCATGAAAGACCGGCAGAAGCCAATGGAAAAAGATTTGGAGACTGGGAGATGGATTTAGTTATTGGAGCAGAGCAAAAAAGTGCAGTTCTTACAATAATTGAACGAAGTAAGAATATGTTTCTACAAACAAAACTTCCATCCAAGAAACCTGAGGATGTAGAGAAAGCCGTGGTAAGACTTTTGCTCCCCTTCAAAAAACATGTGTATACTATCACAACAGATAATGGAATTGAATTTCGTAATCACAAGGCTATATGTAAAGCTCTGGATTGTACTGTGTATTTTGCAGATCCATATTGTTCGGGACAAAAAGGAGCAATTGAGAATATGAATAAAATACTTCGGGAATATTTCCCTAAAGGTACAGATTTCAGACAGGAGTCTCAAGCGGAACTGAACAAAGTACAATATCAAATTAATGATAGACCGCGTAAAAAACTAGGGTTTTCAACCCCCAAAATCGAGTTTTATAAAAGTATTTGCTAATTTTGCACTTGCCACTTGACTCTACAATGCTAGAAATAGGTTAACTAAATATAGTATTTGATATATTTTCACTATATTTGTATCATATTAGCCTTTGTGAAATTTAAGGATGTAAGTGTCCGTTGATTTAATATATGAAGATAAATTTAAAATATATCTTATTAGTCATATCTTTTGTGTTGTCTATTTCTGCTTTATATGCCGAATCGTTTGACGGTATGTTTAGTGTTCGTCACATCGGGCGCACTGATGGATTGAGTAGCGAAAGAGTATTCTCGATAGTTGAGGATAATGACAATGTGATGTGGATTTCAACCAGAACTGGAGTGGACAGATATAATGGTCGTACAGTAAAGAATTATTCATTGTCTGCCAATTACTATTATGGTGATTTGGCAGGGAGAATAATCAGGCTTTATTTTGATAATAAACTGGGACTTTTGGCATACGATCATACCGGGAGAATATATAAATATCAACCGAATACGGACAGCTTTGAGTTGTATTTGTTTTTGGGCGAGTATATTGAGGGGGAAATTATTCTTAATAAAATATTTTCAGATGAAAATGGAACGCTTTGGTTTGGATTGAGTAGAGGATTATATTCAAAAAAGTCAGACGGTGCTTTATGTTGCGTTTTAGAAGACAATTATATAAATGATATAGCATGTTTGTGTGATTCTTTATTTGTTGGTACATCGAATGGAGTTTTTCGTTTATCATGTAGGGAAGATTCTGTTTCAAATCAACTTGTTGAAGATAAAAATGTACAAACTCTTTATTTCGATAAGTCTGAAAATAAGTTGTGGATTGGTACTTTCAACAGCGGATTGTGGACTCTGGATCTCGGAAATTATTCATTACATCGTATAAAAGGTCAACATCTGTCTTTTTTTAATCCTATTCGCGCCATTACTCCTTATGACAATAACAGAATACTTGTCGGAATAGACGGTGGTGGAGTATATTTTGTGGACAAACATACCTCAGAAACAAAGTTGTTTGTAAATACAGAGGATAGTGGGGAGTTCTTTTTACGTGGCAATGGAATCTATGCCGTAACCAAAGACTTTCAGGATAATATATGGATAGGCAGTTACACTGGTGGAGTGTCTGTGGCTATTTCTTTGAAGTATCCTATCAATATAATGACACATGAACGGGGAAATCCGCAGTCGTTGGTAAATAATAATGTGAATGATATAGAGGAGAATATAAACTATGATTTGTGGTTTGCCACGGATGATGGTATAAGTATTAGGAATAAGTCAGATCGTCGTTGGAAACATATATTAAAATCTATTGTAATAGTAGATTTATGTAGTTCAGGCGATGGAAATATCTGGGCTGGAACTTATGGAGACGGTTTGTATCTGATAGATAAAGACGGGCGTGTGATAAGACATCTTACCCAGAAGCCGGAAGGACTTACTACAAATTATATTTTCTCGGTGAAGGAGGACAAGGACGGAGATCTTTGGATTGGGGGACTTGACGGAAATTTAATTATAGCCGACAAACAAGGAAAACGTAAAAATGAGTTTGATATAAACTGGGTTCATTCCATAGAAGAAGTTGATTCTTTGAGAATGGCCGTTGCTACAGTAAATGGCTTTTGTATTGTAGAAAAATATACATCTCAGTTCAGACGTTATGCCACAACCTCTGAGTTCAATGATAAGAATGTCAGTGCTTATATCATTTCAATGTTGTTTAATGGTGACGGTACTGTATGGCTTGGCACTGAAGGAGGTGGTCTGAATCTGTATGATATGAATTCAGGTGATGTAAAGATCATTACCACTAAAGAAGGCTTGCTGTCCGATGACATATATAGCTTGCAACGTGATAATAAAGGTCGTATTTGGGCAAGCACAGGTAAAGGTCTTGCCGTTGTAAATGGCCTGAAGGTTTCAAATCTGAATTATATTCATGATACAGATAAGACATATAATAAATCGGCATGTATCAAACTTTCTGATGGTAGGTTTGCTTATGGAAGTACTTATGGGGCTATTTTTATAACTCCTGGCGCGATGGCTGTTGAGGAATACGACGCGCCTGTCAGGATAACAGATTTAAAATTGGAGTATATCTCTCCTGAGAAGGAAATACAGATGCGTCCGTCCATTTATGCTATGCTCATGGATAAGAAAGTTGATCTTGATTACAGTTATAATTCATTTTCTGTTACTTTTGAGTCAATAAATTATCGTTTTCAGCATGATATAGCTTATCAGTATATTCTTGAAGGATATGAAAAATCATGGAGTGCGGTGTATTCGAATGGAACTGTCAGATATACTAATGTATCGCCGGGAATGTACACATTAAAAGTCAGAAGTTTGAGAAAAAGTAATGGAGAAATCATTTCAGAAGCTTCTCTTTCAATAAACATTGATCAGCCGTGGTGGAATTCATGGTATGCATGGATAATATATTTGTCATTAGTTTTCGGTATATTTTATTTCATACTTAGATATAAGAGTAATCAGCTTCAAAAAAGACATAATGAGGACAAAATAAAGTTCTTTGTAGAGACAGCACACGATATACGGACTCCTGTAACACTTATCATGGCTCCTTTGGAAGACCTTAGTAAGAAAAAAGACCTTTCGGATGATGTAAGTTACTTGTTGGAAACTGCGCGTAATAATACACGTAAACTACATGCGCTTGTAAGTCAATTGCTTGAGTTTGAGAAAATAGATACAAATAAGAAAAATGTAACTCTTAAACCTGTAAATATCAACGATTTGTTAGTGAAGGAATGTGTAAGCTTCCAGTCATATTGTGATAAGAAACAATTGCATATAAAGATATCTTTGCCTGAACATGATGTGTTTGCAATGGCAGATGAGCAGATGATGGAAATGTTGCTTGACAATCTTATTTCGAATGCTTGCAAATATACCTTGGCAAATGGGACAATCAGCCTGTCACTTTTATCTGATAAAAAGAATGTAGTTATAGAGGTTCAAGACACAGGTATTGGCATTCCGGCTGATGCCGGCAGACAGCTGTTCAAGAATGTTTATCGTGCTGTTAATGCAAGACAGACAAACGAACCCGGCACAGGATTCGGGCTGTTGCAGGTACAGCGTTTGGTGAATATGATACATGGCAAAATTTCATACAAATCTGAAGTAAACAAGGGCAGTACGTTCTATGTTACGTTACGCAATGCTGATATTGATTCTTCTTTTGATAATAATGTTATACATAAACAGATATCTCCGGTTATAGAAAATAGAACTGAGTATATTGGTGATGATTCTGAAAATATTAAAGAATCTTTGGATACATTGCTTATAGTCGAGGATAATGATGAACTACGCTGTTATTTAAAGAAGATTTTTGAACGTGATTATCGGGTTATAGATGTATCTGATGGAAGTAAGGCTTTGGAATGTTTGGCAGAAGAATATCCGGATCTTATTCTGTCGGATGTTATGATGCCTGGTATCCAGGGTGACGAGCTTTGTCGTATAGTAAAGGAAAATCCACAAACATCCGGCATACCGTTTATATTGCTTACTGCCAAGGTAACCCATGATGCCATGGTTACCGGTCTGAAAAGTGGAGCGGACGACTATATTCCTAAACCTTTCAGTGCAGAAATTTTAAGATTGAAGGTTCATAGTATTCTCGAAACCAGAAATCATCTTCGTGAATATGTTCTGAAAAATGTGGTGGCGCAAATAGAGAAAAATGAAACTGTTGGCACTGATACTTTGAACAATGATGATGAAATACGGCAAACAGACGAGGGCAATGTTCAGAATGATACAGTACCGGTATCAGAGGATGATTTGAATTTTATTAAGCATGCAACACAACTCGTCATGGATAATATGGATGATGAAGAATTTAATATTAACCAATTGTGCCAGGAAATGGCTATGAGCCGTACCTTGTTCTACAACCGTTTGAAATCACTTACAGGAAAGGCACCGCAGGACTTCATACGTCTGATTCGCCTTCAGAGGGCGGCAGAACTGTTGAAACAAGGAAAGCCTGTGGCAGATGTAGCCGCTGAAACCGGATTTGTGAATTCTAAATATTTCAGTATATTGTTCAAGAAACAATTTGGTATATCACCAAGCAAGTTTCTGGAGCAAAACTAATAGATAGTTCTATATTTATATTACGGGCTGACAAATCAATAATGTCTTATTTATGAACATTTATTGATTTGTCAGCCCGATTTTTATATGTTTTCTTGGTTAAAAAGCAAAAATGATAGATTTCAACCCTTTTCTGTCAGCATTCAAACCCTGAAAAACAGGATTATACCCAATTTTGCCAACAGCTTGGAAGCTGAATGTAATCTTTAGTTAACAGTAAAAGAGAAAGTGAAAATACATAATGTTTAACCAAAAAACTATCGCTAATGAAAACAGTAATTTTATTTCTATTATTCTTTTTTGGAGTAAATCTGCAATCGTGTTCGACAAATAATGAACCGGTAAAGCCTGATAATCCGGAAGAGGAAATCAAAGATGATAATGAAGGACAGGAGGAGGAACCTGAGCTGCCTGATGAGCAACCAGGAGAAGAAGATGAACCCTCGAAACAGTGGAAACTTGTGTTTACAGAAGATTTCAACACATTTGATAATTCTGTTTGGACAAAAGAGACTCATGAGCCTGGGTGGGTGAACAATGAACTTCAGGAATATATTGAAGAGTGTGTAAGTGTCGGGAAAGACGGTGACAAGACAGTGCTTGTTTTGACTGCCAAGAGAGAAGGAGATAAATTTTATTCTGGTCGTGTAAACAGCAAAGGCAAGAAAAGTTTTCAGTATGGGAAAGTGGAATCAAGTATAAAACTTCCCAAAACGGCTAATGGATTATGGCCGGCATTCTGGATGATGGGAGACAACGACAAGGAATGGCCTGCTTGTGGTGAAATCGATATTATGGAGATGGGAGAAAAAGCCGGTATAGCCAATAATACAACAGAAGCATACATAAATTCGGCAATTCATTATGGTCCTGATGTTGAAGGACATGAGCAGATTTTCCAGACTAAGACTATGGAAAAAAGTCTTCAGGATGGCAACTATCATGTATATTCTCTGGAGTGGAATGAAAATGAACTTATTGTAAAGGTTGATGATATACTGATCAAAACTTTTAATATCGGACCGGACAGTGGTCGTTTTGAATACTTTAACGATAAATTTTATTTCTTGTTCAATTTGGCTGTAGGTGGTGACTTTCCCGGTATAACAGATCCGGCACAAATTACAGCATTGAAAGATGGAGAAAAAGCCCAGATGTTCATCGATTGGGTGAAAATATATAATTAATCTTAATACTATTACTTATTAAAAACTTATGAGAAGATTAAACTACAAGTACACATTGTATTGCGGTACATTGTCTCTATCCCTTTTTGTAGGAATGCCGCAGTTGAATGCTGGGGTTACGGAAAATAATCTTTCAGTAATGCAACAAAGCCGACAAGTGTCAGGTAATGTCAAAGATGCTATGGGAGCTATAATCGGTGCTTCTATTGTTGAAAAAGGTACTACCAACGGAACCATTACCGATTTGGATGGTAATTTTGTCTTGAATGTGCAACAGGGTGCTACACTGGTTATAAGTTTTGTAGGCTACAAAACAAAAGAAGTAAAAGTTGGTACTGCACCACTGGATATCACCCTAGAGGAAGACAGCAAGGTTTTGAGTGAGGTCGTTGTTACCGCATTGGGTATCAAACGTGAACGTAAGGCACTTGGTTATGGTGTTGATGAAGTTAAGGGAGAGGCTTTGACAAAAGCTAAGGAGACTAATGTGATTAACTCTATGGCTGGTCGTGTTCCAGGTCTGGTTGTCAGTCAGACTGCAGGTGGTCCTTCAGGCTCTACACGTGTGCTTTTGCGTGGTAATACAGAAATGACAGGAAACAACCAACCTCTGTATGTCATTGATGGAGTACCTTTGGATAATACAAACTATGGCAGTGCCGGTACGGAAGGAGGTTATGACTTGGGTGACGGTATTTCAAGCATTAACCCTGATGATATAGAGAATATGTCTGTTCTTAAAGGTCCTGCTGCTTCAGCGTTGTATGGGAGCCGTGCCAGTCACGGTGTAATTCTTATCACAACAAAGAAGGCTAGCGGTAAGGATGGTGAACGTATGAGTGTTGAGTATAATGGTACAATGACATTTGAAACTCAACTTGCTAAATGGAACGAAGTTCAGCAAATATATGGTATGGGTAGTGATGGCACTTACAGTATAAATGCTGTTGCAAACACAAATAAGAGTTGGGGACCAAAAGCCGACGGTTCAAATATGCTGGATTATTTTGATGGTGTTTCGCGTCCGTATTTGATAATTCCTGATAATGTATCAGGTTTCTTCCGTACAGGTTTGACTGCAACAAATACATTGACTTTAAGCTCAAGTCATGGAAAGTCGGGAGTACGTTTCACTTACACCGATATGCGTAATAAAGATATAGCTCCTAATACCAATATGAGCCGTAACATATTCAATTTGCGTGCCAATACGAGTATGGGAAAAGTAGATCTGGATTTCAGTACAAACTATACACGCGAATCGGTAAAGAACCGTCCGGCTCTTGGCGACAGCAAAGGTAATGTCGGTAAAAACCTTATGACTCTTGCCACTACATACGATCAGGAATGGCTGAAAACATATCAGGATGCAAATGGTGAATATTCTAATTGGAATGGTTTGGATCCATATAATGTAAACCCTTACTGGGATGTTTACAAAAACTCGAACCAATCTGATAAAGACCAGTTCCGTTTCAATGGTAAGGCAATATGGAACGTTGCTGACCATTTTAAGCTTCAAGGTACTGTCGGAGCTGAATTCAACTGGTTTAAGTTTGAGGATTTCAAGGCTCCTACTACTCCTGGCTATGAAGCAGGCAGATTGCAGATAAGCAATTTCAGAAACCGTATGTACAACTTCGAAATGTTGGCTCTATATAACAACTCCTGGGGGGATTTCGATTTCAATGCGACATTGGGTGCCAACTTGTATAAAGTGAATAATGAGACTACAATCACTACAGCTCAGGATATGAAGATACGTGAAACTGTGGCGCTCATGAGCTTTAATGAAACAAGTGTGGAACAGAATTATTACAGAAAGCAGATAAATTCTATTTATGGTGCAGTAAATGTAGGATGGAGACACCTGATATATCTTGATGCTACATTGCGCGGAGACCGTTCTTCCACATTGCCTTTGAATAACAATACATATATCTATCCTTCATTCTCAGGTAGCTTTGTATTCTCTGAACTTATCAAGAATCACAATCTTCTGCCTTACGGTAAACTACGTGTTTCTTGGGCGCAGGTTGGTAGCGATACAGATCCTTATCAGTTGGGACTGGTATATACGAAATCTAAATTTACTTATCCAGGATATACTTTAGGTTCTATCAGTAACAGTACTATCCCTAATCGTGATTTAAAGCCTACAAGAACCAATTCATACGAAATGGGATTGGAATTGAAATTCCTGAATAACCGTATTGGTTTGGATTTTACTTATTATAATCAGACTAGTAAAAACCAGATTATGGCGATGGCGAGTTCATGGGCTTCCGGTTATACATATCGTATGATTAATGCTGGAGAAATCCAGAATAACGGTATTGAAATAGCTTTGAACACTCGTCCTATCCAGACAAAGGACTTTTCATGGGACTTGAACATCAACTTCTCTAAGAACAATAACAAGGTTAAGGAGTTGGTTGACGGTATTGATTTGTTCGAGCTGGAAAAGGCTACATGGCAGGATGTTCAGGTAGCAGCTGTAGTAGGAGAAAATTTTGGTTCTATCATTGGTCCTGATTTCAAACGCAATGAAAATGGTGATATCTTGATTGATCCAAGCACCGGTTTGCCACAATACGACAATAGCAATCATATTTTGGGTAACGCTTCATGGGATTGGACAGGTGGTGTAGTAACGAACTTCACATACAAGAATGTTTCTCTTGCTGCTGTATTCGATATTAAGGTTGGCGCCGATTTGTATTCAATGTCTGCCCGTGCCGCATACGAATCCGGTAAAGCATTGGAAACATTGGAAGGACGCGAAGAATGGTATAAATCAGAAGAACAGCGTAAGGCTCTTGGTATCAGCGAAGCAAACTGGACACCTACAGGCGGTTTCATTGCCCCAGGTGTAATAGACAATGGTGACGGAACATATCGTCCTAACGATATTTACGTAAATCCTGAGGATTATTGGATGAATATCAGCCGTTATGCACCGTCAATGTTCGTTTATGATAACTCGTATATCAAATGTCGTGAAATCACATTGAGCTATTCGTTACCAAAGACATGGTTGAAGAATAAGGTTCAAGGATTGACAGTGTCTTTCGTTGCACGTAATCCGTTTATCGTTTGGAAAAATATTCCTAATCATTAGTGTCCCGTTAAAATCGGGACAAATTAATATTAATCAAACAATCCCGGAAAAAGGGAAGAATTGAGTTCTTTGACATCATTGAAATTAGTCTTCTCAAACAGTTCTTTAAGGCATGTTTTGTCC
>DXAV01000013.1 GCA_019116805.1 Candidatus Bacteroides merdavium
GGACAAAACATGCCTTAAAGAACTGTTTGAGAAGACTAATTTCAATGATGTCAAAGAACTCAATTCTTCCCTTTTTCCGGGATTGTTTGATTAATATTAATTTGTCCCGATTTTAACGGGACACTAATGATAAAAAATAAAAAAACAATCAGGCAGAATATTCCATAACGGTTTCCCTATTTCATAAGGATGTTTGTTTTGTTTAAATAGTAAATTTGTAACTTTGACAAAAATAAGAAAAATGAAGAAACACATATATTCATATTCGCTAAAAATCACAAAATCCCATAAAATGGGAACTGCGATCTCCATACTTCCTCAAACCGTCATCACTTTAAGCTGGATAAAACAGTGTCTTGCCCAGCTTAAACGATCCGTTTGTCCAGCTTAAACAATCTGTTTACCCAGCTTAAACAATCCGTTTGCCCAGCTTAAACAGTTCACTTAAGCTGGGCAAATTATTCCTACTCGTACACTTGTACCTCCAGCTCGCCCCGCAACGCACCCAGTGCATTCAGAGCCAGAGCCTCCAGTTCGTCTTCACCGGGATAGACACGAACGGGCGCCAGGAAGGAAACACGCTCCTTGAGACGCGAGGTGATGTAGTCCGAATAAGCGATACCACCCGTCAGCAGGATGGCGTCCACCTGCCCGTAGAGTACGACCGCCGCTGCGCCCACACTCTTGGCAATCTGATAGATCATGGCGTCCAGCACCAACCGGGCATGATCGTCACCCTCCTCGATGCGCTTCACCACGGCCTGTACGTCGGTCGTACCCAGATGAGCCGCCAGGCCCGCATGGCCCGAGATGCGTTTTTTCAGCTCGCTCTGCGAGAGCTTGCCGGAGAAGCAGAGGTCGATGAGGTCGCCCGCAGGCAGAGTACCCGCCCGTTCGGGTGAGAAGGGCCCTTCGCCATCGAGGGCATTGTTCACGTCCACACAACGGCCTTTGCGATGAGCAGCTACAGAGATACCGCCGCCCAGGTGGCAGACAATCAGGTTCAGGTCTTCGTAACGCACGGGGCTGTCGGGTTGTTCCGCCGTCCGCTCGGCGGCATAGCGGCGGGCAATGGCACGCTGGTTCAGCGCATGCCAAATGGTGATGCGGGGCATGAGGGGCGAACCCGTGACGCGGGCCACCTCGTCCAGTTCGTCCACCACACCGGGGTCGGCTATGAATGCCCGGCAACCGGGCAGGGCATGGGCCAGTTCGGAGGCTATCAGGCAACCCAAATTACAGGCATGAGTACGCATGGCGTGCATGCAGTCATTGATCATGGCATCGTTCACCTCGTAGACACCACCGGGAATGGGTTTCAACAGCCCCCCCCGTCCGATGATGGCATCGAAGACAAAGGGAATACCTTCGTGCTCCAGTTCGGCAAGCACCAGATTTTTGCGAAACTCAAACTGGTCGATGACACGCGGATAGTGCACCAGCTCGTCAACAGAGTGGCGCAGCGTCTTGACAAATACAGGCTTTTCGTCCTCGAAAACGGCCATTTTGGTCGAAGTGGAGCCAGGGTTGATGACTAATATCTTCATGAGAATGGTTAATGCTTAATGGTAAACGGTCAAACTGCTCTTTTCCTGTCATTCAATGGTATCTTGCCCATTGCTCGTAAGGCACGCCATAGCAATGCTGTAATACTTGGACAACCCGCTGTCGCTACGCGAAGGCAGTACCACAGGGCAGACGGGGCCTTGCAACAACCCCGCCATATCGGCATGCGAGAAGAGGGAGACGGCCTTGTAAAAAGCGTTTCCCGATTCGATGTTGGGGAAGATGAGCACGTCGGCCTCGCCGTTGATGGGCGACACGATGCCCTTGATGTCGCCGCTGGTCTTCTCGCACGAGGTCTTCACGTCCAGCGGGCCGTCGATGATGACGTTGCCGAACTCGCCCGCCTCGGCCAGCTCGACGATGTTCACATAGTCCAACGAATGAGGAAACTTGGCGCTGACCTTCTCCGTGCAGTGTATCAGGGCGATACGGGGCTGCTCGATGCCGAAGTGGCGGCACGTGCGGATGGCATACCAGATCATCTCGATGCGCTGCTGCAGCGTGGGCCGCGGGATGACAGCGGCGTCCGAAAAGAACAGCAGCTTGTCGTAAGTCGGTATCTGCATCACGGCCAGATGGGTCAGCACCTTGCCCTTGGGCAACAGGCCGTGCTCCTTGTCGAGGATGGCACGGAGCAGGTTGTCGGTGTTGATAATGCCCTTCATCAAGATATCGGCACCACCCTCGCGCACGATACGTACAGCCTCACGGGCCGCCTCGTCGGGGTCCTCGATATGAATGGTACGGACGTAGTCGGGATATTGCTTCAGCGAAGGATATTTCTCAAGGATAGACGAATTGCCAATCATCAGAAACTCTGCAATGCCCTCTTCCAAGGCTCTCGCAATGGCATACTCGGTATTGGGATCGTTAGCGCAGACCACAGCAATGCGCTTCCTGCGGTTCAGCGTCTTCAGGTGTTCCGTCAGCTGGTTAAAGTTGCGTATAGGTTTCATGACGTTAGATTTTTAGCAAATATCCGAAAAAATGTCGAGAAATGCCGCATCTATTCTCCTATTTTTATAACCGTTTAATAACATTTTGACAATAAGAGGGAGAGTAAACTGAAAAACTGCGTATTTCGTTTGCCACTCCGCTCTCCTTTGCTTATTTTTGCACAGACATAGATTTAGACAGAACGCATATATGGACAAGCTGATTATCCCCCCCTACCTGCACGAAGGCGACAAGGTTGTCATCCTTTCGCCCTCCAGCAAGATAGACAAGTCGTTCCTGAAAGGAGCCGTCAAGCGGCTGGCTTCGTGGGGACTGCAACCCGTATTGGCACGCCACGCAGGCAGTTCCAGCGGCACGTATGCAGGTACCGTCAGCCAGCGGCTGGACGACCTGCAGGCAGCGATGGACGACCCAGACACACGGGCCATCCTGTGCAGCCGCGGCGGATACGGAGCGGTGCACCTCTTAGGCAAGCTGGACTTCAGCCGTTTCAGGGAGTCGCCCAAATGGCTCATCGGCTTCAGCGACATCACCGCCCTGCACAACCTGTGGCAACGGGAGGGCTTTGCTTCGCTGCATGCACCCATGGCACGCCACCTCACCGTGGAGCCCGAAGATGACTTCTGTACGCAAGCCCTGCGCGGCATCCTGACCGGAGCCATCGCCGCACCCGAAGGAAGTTTCAGCTATACCTGCGACACCCATAAGCTGAACCGCCGCGGCACGGCCGAAGGCACCCTGCGCGGAGGCAACTTCGCCGTCTTCAACGGCTTGCGCGGCACGCCCTACGACATCCCGGCCCAGGGCACCGTGCTCTTTATAGAAGATGTGGGCGAACGTCCCCACGCCATTGAACGCATGATGTACAACCTGAAGTTGGGTGGCGTACTCGAACGCCTGTCGGGCCTCATCGTCGGCCAGTTCACCGAATACGAGGAGAAAAAACAGTTGGGCAAGGAACTCTACGGCGCCCTGGCCGACCTGGTGAAGGAGTACGACTACCCCGTCTGTTTCAACTTCCCCGTGGGCCACGTCCCGATGAACCTGCCTCTCATCAGCGGCGCGCCTGTCCGGCTGGAGGTCGGTAAAAAGGAAGTACGGCTCACCTTTCAACTATAACCAGAATATCCCCTTATCAGAAAAAACATATCCCAATAATGAAAAGAAAACAATACACCTTCACCTCCCTGCTCTTACTGATACTCGTAGCCGCCATGGCCTGCGGTAACAAGAGCAACGCCTCCAGCCCGGAGGAAGACAAGGACAAGAAAGAGAACGTCAACGTGCCTCACTTCAACGCCGACAGTGCCTATGCCTACGTTCAGGCACAGGCAGACTTCGGTCCCCGCGTACCCAATACTACCGCCCATAAAGCCTGTGGCGACTATCTGGCTGCCAAACTGGAACAGTTCGGCGCCAAGGTCTACAACCAGTATGCCGACCTTGTGGCTTACGACAACACCATTCTGAAGGCACGCAACATCATCGGTGCCTACAACCCCGACAGCCGCCGCCGTGTGCTGCTCTTCGCCCACTGGGACAGCCGCCCCTATGCCGACGAGGACAAAGACCCGTCGAAACACAAGACCCCCATCCTGGGCGTGAACGACGGAGCCAGCGGCGTGGGTGTGTTGCTCGAAGTGGCCCGCCAGCTGCAGAAGCAGGCACCGGCCATCGGCATCGACATCATCTTCTTCGATGCCGAGGACTATGGCATCCCCACCTTCTACAAGGGCCAGTACAAGCCCGACACCTGGTGTCTGGGTTCGCAATACTGGGGACGCGTACCCCACGTGAACAACTACAACGCCCGTTTCGGCATCCTGCTGGACATGGTAGGCGGCAAGAACGCCACCTTCTATCAGGAACTCTTCTCCAAACGTACGGCGGGCAAACAGGTCAAAAAGATTTGGGACGCCGCCCATCGGCTGGGCTTTGAAGCATTCTTCCCCAAAGCCGACGGCACCGAAGTGACGGACGACCACCTCTACGTGTACAACCTGCGCAAGATTCCCTGCGTGGACATCATCAACTACGACCCGAAGTGCGACACGGGCTTCGGCGACTTCTGGCACACCACGGACGACAACATGGATGTGATAGACAAGAACACGCTGATGGCCGTAGGCCAGACGGTGCTGGAAGTGATTTACAACGAAAAATAATCTCTAAAAACTGAATTATATATGACCATCAACGAAATGCAAGACGAAGTCATCGCCGAATTCAGCGACTTCGACGACTGGATGGACCGCTACCAGCTGCTCATCGACCTGGGCAACGAACAGCAACCTCTTGACGAAAAGTACAAGACCGACCAGAACCTGATAGAAGGCTGCCAGAGCCGCGTGTGGCTGCAGGCCGACGAAGTGGACGGCAAAATCATCTTCCAGGCCGAAAGTGACGCCCTGATTGTGAAAGGCATCATCGCCCTGCTCATCAAGGTCCTCTCGGGCCACACTCCCGATGAGATACTGGAAGCCGACCTTTACTTCATTCCTAAAATCGGCCTGCAGGAGCACCTCTCGCCCACCCGCAGCAATGGCCTGCTGTCCATGGTGAAGCAGATGCGGATGTATGCGCTGGCGTTCAAGGCGAAGGAAAGCTAAGGTTTGCGTAGAGGGTGTACTAAGATGGAAAGCACTGACGGCTTGGTACACCCTCTATCCAACGATATTTCCATATCATTTTAACCTTAAACACATGCCCAAGCAAAAGATAAACGGCAGCTTCATGTCCCTACAGGAAAGTCATCCCCTATGGGAAACACTGGAAACTCAGCCTTTCTGGTGGAGCAACATCCTGAACGATCCGGAACTTTATGTGGAGGTCCGCAAAGATAATTACATCAATGTCTATTATTACGGCGGATGCGTAGCTCTTATCTATTGGACCAAAGACGGCCTAATGGCAGAAACAAACCGCAAATATGTAACCGACAGCTTCGGGATGAGAGCACTGTCCAACACCTCTTGCTATTGTAACTGCCAAGCATTGTTTCAAAGTCCGGAAAATCTGGATGCGATTAAAAGAAGAATTGCAGAAGTATACCACAAGCAACCGATGCAAGCCGAAACGGACAGCCTTAAAGGTGTCCACATCTCCAGCGAAAAGATGGTTCAGGGCAAACTGATACTACACTCTCCCTACAAATTTATCGACTCCGAACTGGCTTATCAGACACAAGGGCGGAAAACCATGCGCATCGACCTGATAGAATTGAGAAATCAGATGTTGGTTTTCGTAGAATTAAAACTGATTACAGACAGCAGATTACGGCATATCAATGATACACCCGAGATAATGGCACAAATGAAAAAGTATCACGACTTCATCCATCAGGACAATCATCTGGAAGCACTCAAGAAGTATTACCATAAAATACTGCAGATTAAAAGAAGAATAGGTATATGGGAAGGAAAGAATACCATAGAAAGCATTTCCACAAGGCCCGAACTGTTAATTGTAGACACCTATTCCCGAATGACCAAAGACAGGCAGACAAGGATAGCAAACATCCGTAAATCATTGGAAACAGGAGATTCCTACTTCGATTTCTCCATCCAAAAATATCAGGACCTATGCAAATAGCCATTCAGCGCCCGGCACAGATAGGCGGACAAATCACCCGTATATCCACCGCAACGACAAGCATCCTTATCGACCTGGGACATAATCTGCCCGGCAATGGCGATGAAGATATGTTAGACAACGCCCAGGCGATAGCAGAACTTACCAAAGGCTGTTCGGCAATACTCTATACACATTATCATGGAGACCATATAGGCCTGTTTCATCACGTACCGGACAACATTCCTCAATACATAGGCTCTGTAGCCAAACAAGTGGTATGCAGAAAATATCAGCAACTTTCCTACCTCCCCGAAGAGAAGGGCAAGACAATCTTCCAACAGGCTATCACAATCGCTTCAGACATGAGAACCTTTCAGCCCCAACAAACATTGCACTTCGGAAATATAGCCGTTACCCCTTACTTCGTCAGCCATTCGGCATACGATTCCTATATGTTTCTGATTGAGGCGGAAGGCAAAAGAATCCTGCATACAGGTGATTTCAGGGGACATGGTTATCTGAGCAAGGGATTGGAGCCCACCCTGAAACACTTTGTAGGGCAAGTGGATGTGCTCATCATCGAAGGCACCATGCTGGCACGTCCCGACGAGAAGGTTCGGACGGAACTGGACTTATGCCGGGAAGCAGCCGACCAGATGAAAGTCTACAAATATGTGTTTGTCCATTGTTCGTCCACAGATCTGGAGCGACTGGCCAGCTTCAAGAATGCCAACAACCGGATGAGTCCCCAACGGCCACTGATAGCAGACGCTTTCCAGAAAGACATCCTTAACCTGTTCTCCCAAACAGCAGGATTCCAATCGCCTTGTTTTGATTTTGGCAAGGTGTTCACGTATTCAAACGGCAACCCCAAACTGCTGAAATGGATGTTGACGAACGGTTTTACCATGTTCGTCAGAGCAACTCTGAAGTTCCATGCCTGTCTGGAACGATTGCTTCCCGTCCTGCCTCCAGCCGAAACGCTTTTCATTTACTCCATGTGGAGTGGCTATATAACTGAGGGCAATACACAAAATGCTGCATATCTAAAGCTTCAGAATCTATTTTCCAACAGCAAGATAGTACACCTGCATACCAGCGGACATGCCACATCCGAAGTCTTGTGCAAAGTCTGCAATCTAACGAATCCCCGTCTTGCCATCATTCCCATCCACCGGGATAAGTTGACGGATTTCAAATCGACAGGCATCAATCCCCCGTTACAAAAGAAGATTGTGACAGAATCTTGTTCAGTCAGCGGCATTGACATCATGCTTTGACTATTCCTCCTCCCTGTACTCCAACAAATCCCCCGGCTGGCAGTCGAGCACTTTGCAGATGGCTTCGAGGGTGGAGAAGCGGATGGCTTTCGCTTTGCCTGTCTTCAGGATGGAAAGGTTGGCGGGAGTGATGTCAATCTTCTCCGCCAGCTCGCCTAGCGTGATTTTCCGGCGGGCCATCATAATATCCAAATTCACTACAATCGGCATAGGCAAGGGGAATTAAATGGTTAAGTCCTGTTCTTCCTTCAGCTTCACCGCACGGCGGACGATCTTGCCGACAAACTGCAACAGGAAACCGAACAGCAGGATGGTTATCCAATCCAGCGAATAGTTCCAGCTGTCGCTCAAGGCATCACTCCTGCCTACAATCCAATTGCGTATCAGCATCATCAGAATGATAAAATAACCGCTGAAATCCAACGAATCGGCTGTCTTATGGCTCAACAGATTTCGGCAATCCAGTCTCAGGATGTTCACGCAAAGCACCACCAAAGCCAGCAGGTTGCAGACATACGCCCAACCCTGCAGCCGTTCATCCCCCTCTGTCTGTATCAGGTCAATTATATCCGATAGTAATAAAACGATTGCAAACAATACGACACATACTACCCAAAACAGGGTGCCCATGCCCTTGTAACGCTGGTACAACATCTTTAATCTCTTCATAACTGTAGTTCTCCTTTTTATTATGCCAACCACGTGGTGCGGCGCCTCACCCAGCGGTGATACAGATACGACCAACCATAAATCCAGACCATCCACCCGAGAATACGAACAGACTTGGCATCTTTATCTATCCACAAATTCATCACCAGAAAAAACACGAACGCCGCCACCATCAACGTCAACACAAGAAAACCGACGTAGCAGAGACCTGCCACCCATTTGCGGTCTGTATGAAAAATACTGCTCATGCGTGCCTCCTACTTTAAATGGTCAAGTCCTGTTCCTCCTTCATCCGTATGCCGACCTTGAACAGGCAGGCGATGAAAAGGAAGAATACGCCCAACAACAGATAAATCATCGGAATGGTATTCCCAGCCTGCGTATCGGACAAAAAGGCATTGAATATCATCTGCAAGATGCCGTTGCATTCCAGCACCACCCCGATGGTCATAATCAGATTTGAATTCCGTTTGGTGAAGACCAACCCTTTCTGCACGTTGCGCAGCATCAGATAAATGAGCACGCTACATATGGCCATCGCCAACAACGTTACATTCTCGGGCAGTAGCTTTGCAATCAGGCCGTCGATATCGTCCTTCCCCAAATCATAACATAAGTCCAGATTACGGAAAAAGACGAAAAGCAGACAGCTGACACACATTATTATCAAGCAATACATCACAAACTCCAGTTCTTCTTTCGAACCCTTTTTTATTCCGAATTTACCTTTCATATTTCTAGTTCATTTCTTCCATTATATCGTTAAATCCTGCTCCTCCTTCATTTTCAGCCCGATGGCAAAGACTTCCGCCACAATGAGGGCAATCAGTCCCAGCAACAGATTCGTGACCTTGACCGAGTCGGAGAGTATCAGGTCATAGGACTTCAGTGCAAAGACCTCGCGCAGGCTGCAAAGCGACAGATATTCGGGCAGCAGCACGCAGACAAAGCCCACAATCAGCAGCACGCCCAGGCGGCGCAGGCGACGGACGTTGCGCCAGTTGAAGATGTCCGAACGGTTGACCGACACCACCAGGCGGATGAACAGCACCAGCGCCCAGACATTCGTCACCAGCACCAGGAAGCCCATCAGACTGGATGCCACCTTCTGCCAGGCAGGCGCCTCCACCGGGACGCTGACCATCAGGTTGGTATAAGCCATCGGGACGTAACGCCCCGTCTTCTCGTTGCGCACCGAGTCGGTGAACAAGTCACCTTCCCAGTCATCCAGAAACTTGGGAAGCACGGAGATCGTTCGCAGGTTGCTTACCCGCTCCAACTGGGCGCTGTTTCCGCCTTCCAGCTTCTCGCGCGCAGCGTCCATCCCCATCTGGACACCCTTTGTCATGCCCAGCCCCATGTAATAGACCGACACGCCCACCGACCAGCCCATCACCAGCAGGACGATGGCACAGAGTATGTTCAATCTTCTTTTCATAATTCCTCCGGTTTAAAATGATTCTGCCTGCGCAACAGCCAGGCCATCGAAAGTATCAGTACCACTGCCGACACAGCCAGCAGCACCGCATAACCCGTACTGCCCAGCAGCTCGCCCGCCGTCTCCACGTCGGGATACGTACGCATCAGATAGACCGACAAGCCGTTGTTCAGGATATGAATGAGAATACCCGGCAGAATGCTGCGTGTACGGGCGTACAGCCAGGCGAAGAAGAACCCCGAGATGCAGGCTCCCACCACCTGTGCCGGATTGATGTGGATGATGCCGAACACCAGGCCCGAAACCAGTATGGCCGTCGTGGGCTTATATCGTTTCAATAATTCGCGGGTCAGTACGCCGCGGAAGAACACTTCTTCGACCACCGGTCCCAGCACCGCCATGCAGAGCACGCCCAACCAACCGGTCTGAAGCGTCTGGAACGTCTGCTCCATCCAGTCGGGCAAGAACGTGAGCTGTGCCACCAGGAAGTCGGCCCACACGATGAGCGAAACGCCCGCCAGCAGGGCGCCTGCCGTCCAGCCCGCAGAGACGGGCGAGAACATCCGGCCGAGGTCCGTCAGATAGCCCGCCTTCCACACGAAGACGGCAATGAACACAAAGCCCAGCAGCATGGCCGGAGCCATCACCTGAGCCTGTGCCGCAGCCATATCGAGCGTGCCCGTCGTGGCAAACTCATAAATCATCACGCAGGGCGCGGCCACCAGCGAGCCCAATATCTGCAACAGATAATAAATCAGGATTAATTTGACAACGGTCTTCATGGCGTATTTCTCCTCCATCCATTATTAAATGCCGGCTATCAGCCCGCTAACAAACGCTACCAAAATGGTGAACAACATAACCAAGACCGTGATACACATGCTAACTGCTTTCATAACTCAAACCTTTTTTAGATGATACAATTTCTGTTTTTCAATAAGCATTTATCGTTTTTCGATATGCAAAGAAAGAATGTTTTTCTGATACTACCAAATAAAACGATAAAAAATTATCGAAAAACGATAAATCCAATTTCTGCCACTCCGACGAAGCACTGCATGAGGATGTAACGAAGCACTGCGTGACATCCTCAGGAAGCACTGCATGACGACCTGACGAAGCACTGTGTCAGACCCTCACAAAGCACCGTGTGACAACGCCACAAAACACTCTCTGAAACGTCAACGGGAAAGGGAAAGCAAGGCACGGGCCTCGGCGGCATCGCG
This sequence comes from Candidatus Bacteroides merdavium, assembly GCA_019116805.1. Classification (GTDB taxonomy): domain Bacteria; phylum Bacteroidota; class Bacteroidia; order Bacteroidales; family Bacteroidaceae; genus Bacteroides; species Bacteroides merdavium. Next base: position 10,710 of record DXAV01000013.1, read on the forward strand.
GTGAAGCTGTGCGGCCAGTGAGTCGAGCGAGTCGAACTTGCGTTCGGGACGGATGCGCTGCACGAAGGTGAGGCGCAGGGGATGATGGTAGATGTCGGCATCGAAGTCGAAGATATGCACCTCGATGGTACGGTTGGCGCCGTTGTCCAGCGTGGGACGGCAACCGATATTCAGCATGCCGCCGTAGGTATGGTTATCCACGTCCACCCGAACCGCATAAACACCACGGGCGGGAATGAGTTTGCAAGGGTCGTCCACGTCGAGGTTGGCCGTCGGATAACCCAGTTTGTGACCTACTTGAAAACCGCTCACCACCGTGCCGTTCAGGAAGTAAGGGTAACCCAGGTAATCAGCCGCACGGGCTACCTCACCCTCGTGAAGCAGATGGCGGATGCTGGACGAGCCGACACGGAGGTCTTCGCTGCTTCCATCCGAAACGCCCAGCGACGAGGGCAGGCAGGCTTCACCGGGGAGGACTTCGATACCCAGTTCGCGGCCATAGCGCACGTAGTCGCCGAATCCCTCGCGACGGTCGTGGCCGAAGCGGTGGTCATAGCCAATGAAGAGTACCCGGATGTTATAGCGCCCCGCCAACAGTTCCATGAACTGACGGGCGGACAAGGCGGCCAGGGCGGGCGTGAAGTCGAGCAGCAGGCAATAGTCCAGTCCCGCTTCGCCGAGCAACGCCAGCTTTTCAGCACAGGTGGTCAGCAGCTCGGCACGGAAGTCGGGCTGCATCACGCAACGCGGATGGACGGGGAAGGTGATGACCGTCGAAGCCAGTCCACGCTCTGCCGCCACAGCCTGCACCTGGCTGAGCAAGTAGCGGTGACCGCGGTGCACACCGTCGAAGAAGCCGATGGTGGCCACGCTGGGACGAATATCGCATACGGGTATATCGGAAATCTGCTGCACAGTCTTTCTCAGTTTTTGAACAGGTGACTCCAGTCTTCGTGTGCCTTCGGCATGTAGGTTCGGATACCCAAGGTTTCGGCCGCACGGCAGTTGCCCTCGGCATCGTCAAGGAACAGCGAACGGGACGGATCGGCTCCCGTTTCGGCCAGCACTTGCCGGAAGATAGCCACGTCGGGCTTGGCCAGCTTCATCTCGTAGGAGAGAAAGATACGGTCAAAGAAATCTTCCACCCGATGACCGTTGTAGGAGAAAGCGTTGCGCAACGCCCACTGCCAGTGAATGTCGTTGGTGTTGCTCAACAGATAGAGCTTGTAACGGCGACGAAGTTCCAGCAGCAGGTCGAGCTTATACGCAGGAATACCTACCAGGAAGCTGTTCCACGCCTCATCAATCTGGGTATCCGTCACAGAAACGCCTGCCATTTTTCTGATTTCATCGCGAAACTCCGCATCGCCAATCAGTCCCTTCTCGTGGAGCAGGAAGAAGCCCTGCTGATGGCACACGTCGAGCATGGCCTGCACGTTGGGAATGCCCAGCGCGTTGAATCGGTCGATGCAGCGCTGGCGGTCGAGGTCAATCAGCACACCGCCAAAATCTATAATCAGCGTATCTATTCCTTGTAAATCCATCATTCTTACATTGGTTGTTCTTTATTTCTTCCGCAAACGCTGTATCCAGCGTATCCCTTCGCCCAACCAAAGTACCAGCGACGAGGAGGCAATAATCAGCAGCCATGTTTGGCCGTCGAGCGGCACGGTACGGAATACGGCACCGCCGAACTGCACGATAAGGAACTGTCCCACCAGAATGGCCAGCACAATGAACTCCATACCATAAGATTTCGAAATGCCCTTGAAGGCGGAATCGGTCGTGCCGAACACACGGGCATTGAAGAGGTTCCAGAACTGGAGCATTACGAAGAAGGTGAAGAAGATGGTCAGCTCGCGCACCGTCATGCCGTTCTCTTCAAAATAGAGCAACATGCCCATCAGCACGCAGGCAAAGGCCAGCCCCACACCAAATATCATCCGCTGCATGGACTGGGTGATGATGAAGTCGGTCGGCTTGCGGGGCTTCTCCTTCATCACACTCTCGCTGGGCGGGATGGAAGCCAGCGCCAGGGCGGCAAAGGTATCCATGATGAGGTTCACCCACAACATCTGTGTCACGGTGAGCGGCAGGTCGGTACCTACCAGCGAACCGAGCAGCACGATGAACAGGGCCACAAAGTTGATGGTGAGCTGGAAGACGATGAAACGCTGGATATTCTTGTAAAGCGAACGACCCCACATGACAGCAGTACCGATACTGTTGAACGAGTCGTCCAGCAGGGTAATGTCACTGGCTTCCTTGGCCACGGAGGTACCTGTACCCATGGAGAGGCCCACCTGGGCGTGGTTCAAGGCAGGAGCGTCGTTCGTTCCGTCGCCCGTCACGGCTACCACGGCTCCTTTCTGCTGGAGCAGCTGCACGAGGCGCTGCTTGTCCGTGGGACGGGCGCGCGACATAATCTTCAGGTCCAGTACACGGTCCAAGGCTTCTTCATCGGTCAGGGCGGCAAAGTCGGCACCGGTAATGCGGTTGCGTTCCGTGTCTTCGGGCTTCCACAGGCCTATCTGGCGAGCAATCTCGGTTGCCGTGCCCGGCGTGTCGCCCGTCACTATCTTCACACCGATGCCGGCCGACTGGCACTTCTGCACGGCGGCAGGCACATCGGGGCGGATGGGGTCGCTGATGGCTACTACGCCCACGAATGAGAGGTCGCCGTCGGCCACAAGCGTGGCACAGTCGCGTGTATCGTCGTCGGCCACCACCTTATAAGCAAAGCCCAGGGTACGCATGGCCATGTTCTGATAGCCCAGCAGTTGGGCCTCGACGTCGGAGCGATAGGCAGCGGCATCGGTACGTCCGTCGGCCAGCACCACATCCCGACACTTACCCAGCACGATTTCGGGGGCCCCCTTCACGTAGAGCACTTTCTTCTTCAGCAACGGAGACTGCACCAGCGTAGCCATGTACTTGCGTTCGGTCGAGAAGGTCAACTGATCGACCACCTGTGCCGCTTCGCGCAGCTTCAGGTAATCCTGTCCCTGCTTGTTGAGCCACAGGAGCAGGGCTACTTCAGTGGGGTTGCCTACACCTTTCACCTTTCCGTCGGCCGCAATTTCCTCGAGGAAGGCGGTCGAGTTGGCGCTGATACCTTCCTTCACAACACAGCTCAGTTCGTCGTCGGCCAGTTCGCCACGGTTCTTCAATCCGTAGAAGCTGGGCTCGTACACCTGCATCTGGTTCTGTGTCAGTGTACCTGTCTTGTCGGTACAGATAACGGTGATGGCGCCCATCGTCTCACAGGCATGCATCTTGCGCACCAGGTTGTTCGTGGCCAGCATGCGGCGCATGTTCAGCGCCAGGCTCAGGGTGACACTCATCGGCAGTCCCTCAGGAACAGCCACCACAATCAGTGTGACAGCCATCATAAAATATTTCAACGTGGCTTGCAGGGCAGGCAACCAGTCGGCAAAAGTATGGAAGGAAGAGAAGTCGTAGAAGAGGATAACATCCTTCACAAAAAAGATAGCAAACGCCAGTCCGGCAGCGGTAAAGCCGATCTTGCCAATCAGGTTGGCCAATTTAGTGAGCTGTATATTCAGTGGAGTAGGCTCAGTGGTCTGCTCCGTACTCTGGCGGGCCACCTTACCGATTTCGGTAGCGTCGCCTACGGCCTCGACACGCATCATGCCATGCCCATCGACTACGGTCGTACCACGCAACACACGGTTGGAGGCATACGTGGCCTCTTCGTCAAAGTCAGCTTCGACGGTCGTTTTGGAAACCACCGGTTCGCCGGTCAAATTAGACTCATTTACCTGCAACGAAACAGCCTCGAGCAACGTACCGTCGGCAGGCATTTCCTCGCCCGTCTCCAGAATGACGACATCGCCCACCACCACATCCTTGCGGGGTACTTCCTGTACGTGTCCGTTGCGAATTACCTTGACCAACGTCTCTTCGTTGACGGCGTTCAACAGGTCGAACTTCTTGTTGGCATCGTATTCAAAGAAGAAGCCGATACCCGTAGCCAGCAGAATGGCGGCAATGATACCGATGGTTTCGGCGTATTCGTTCTCGACAATCGAGATTATCAGCGAAAACAAGGCTGCCACCAACAATACTTTTACGACAGGATCCTGAAATTTCTCCAGATAAAGTTTGAAAAGAGAAGGACGTTTAGGAGGAGTCAACAAGTTTACTCCGTGCGCGGCGCGGCTTTGGCGCACTTCTTCATCGGTTAATCCGATGTGATTGACATTTTCTTTCGTTGCACTCATGCAGATAGTTCATGTTTTTATTAACTGACCGCAAAAATACAACAATAATTCAAACGGTTAACATTATTAATTCTTTTTAGGAAAGATGAATACATATATACCCGAACAATCAAACGCCAATTTGCGTTTATTATGCAGAGATGAAGAAACAAGATTATTAAAAACAAAAACAAAAGAAAGTATGGACAAATACATTTGCACCGTCTGTGAATACATTTACGACCCCGAGTTGGGTGATCCTGAAAACGGAATTGAGCCCGGTACTTCATTCGAAGACCTGCCTGCCGACTGGGTATGTCCCCTCTGCGGTGTCGGCAAAGAGGACTTTGAGAAGACTCATTAAATAGAGAAAATAAAAAGGAAGAAGGCTTCGTGATTACGAAGCCTTCTTTTCTTTGATGTCACAGCTGGCTTCCACCACATTCACCACGTAGTCGCCCAGCTTCTCACATTCAGCGATGATATCCATATAATAGACACCCATCTGATAACTGTATTCCTTGTTGTTCACATCCACAATATTCTGGTTCTTCAGCTGATTGCGGTAATTGTTGATTTCGTTCTCCAAGTTATAGGACTTGTTCACGTCTGCCGGATGGTGTTCGCTACGCTCCACGACGGCTATCATCTGGGAAAGAGCCTCGTCCGTCAGCTTCATCATGAAATGGATGTGGTCATACTGCTTCTCCGTAAAGTCTTCATTGGCCTGCCGTTTACGGCTCATCGTGCGGGCCAGGTTATAGCAGCTGTCACCAATACTCTCAATCTCGGTCACTTCGCGTAACATACCACGTATCTGCAACTTACTGTCCGAACTCAAACGGCCTTCGGACACCTGATTCAGATAATTGGCTATTTCCAGCTCCATGCTGTCACTGATGTTCTCGTATTTCTCCACTCGGCTGAAAACACGGTTGAAGTCATCGTCCTTCTCCGTATGGAGCAGGTCGCGCACCATGCCGAACATGCGATGCGTACGCTCGGCAAACAGGTGGATTTCCTTGCTGGCCTGCAGGATAGAAAGCTCTGCCGTAGATAACATACCGCCCGTAATGAAACGCAAGCGATATTCCTCGTCTTGCTCCTTGGTCGGAATAATGGCACACACCGTCCGCTCGATAAAAGGCACGAACCATATCAAAATAAGTACATTACAAATATTGAATGCCGTATGGAAGGCAGACAGCTTGAACGAAACCGCTACAGCGGGATCTGTCGAACCCATCACATTTACAACAAACCAAGACACGGCTTCCGTAAAAGGCACAAACAGACACAGAACCCAAATGACACCGAACACATTGAATACCAGATGCGCCAACGCAGCACGCTGGGCCTGCGTATTACCCGTAAGTGCCGCCAGATTGGCCGTGATCGTCGTACCGATGTTCTCGCCCAGCACCAGTGCGGCACCCAGCTCAAAGCTGATCCAGCCATTGGCACACATTATCAGCGTAATAGCCATTGTTGCAGCCGAAGCCTGCACAATCATGGTCAATATCGTACCAATAAAGACAAACAAAAGAATTGAGAA
>DXAV01000014.1 GCA_019116805.1 Candidatus Bacteroides merdavium
ATCTGGCCATGAAATACAACATGCGCCCTATGGGTACGCATCCTCACGAATGGTTCATGTTCCACGGCGCACAGTTCGGCTACAAGCACGCCAATTATATGGCACTGGAAAACTGGGTAAACGTTTATGACGGCGACCTGGGTACGGCCCTGTCGGACACTTATACCTCCGAAGCCTTCCTTAGCAACCTCAGCCGTAAGCAAGCCAAGTTGTTCGACGGCGTACGCTGTGACTCAGGCAACGAGTTCGACTTTACCGAAAAGCTCATCGCCCGCTACAAGGAATTCGGTATCGATCCGACCACCAAAACCATAATCTTCAGCAACGCACTGGATTTCCCCAAGGCACTCGACATCCAGCAGTTCTGCCACGGACGCATCCGCTGTGCATTCGGCATCGGTACCAACCTGACAAACGATACTGGCTTCAAACCGTCCAACATCGTGATGAAACTGACCCGCTGCCGGATGAACAACCATCAGGAATGGCACGAATGCGTCAAGCTGTCGGATGACGAAGGAAAGCACCTGGGCAGCAGCAAAGAGGTGAAGGCCTGCCTCTATGAATTACAACTGGACTGACCGTCCTTTTTCTTCCGCCCGTAGGCAAACTCTTGCCACTTTTCTTCCGGCCAGTCCTGACGCTGCATCTCCATGCGCGCCATAACAAAAAACAGGTCGGACAGACGGTTGACAAAACAGAGGATGGAGTCGTCCAACGGACTCCGGCGATGCAGCGTCCACAAACGACGCTCGGCTCTCCGCGCCACCGTGCGGGCAAAATGGAGCTGGGCCGAAACGGGTGTGCCGCCCGGTAACAGGAAAAAGCCATGGTCGGCCAGTTGCTCCGTCATACGGTCCATCTCGCGTTCACAACGGGCGGTCAGCTCCGCCGCATGCAGTTCGTTGGGATTCACCTTATCGGGCGGCGTGGCCACATGGCTCATCACAACCATCAGTTCTCTCTGCACTTCGTGCAACAGCAGCTGCCAGCCGTCGTCGGCCGCCAGCAACGAACGTATGATGCCTATCACTGCGTTCAACTCGTCCAGACAGCCATTGGCTTCAATACGGATGTCATCCTTAGGCACCCGCTCTCCTCCGTGAATGCCGGTCGTTCCCTTGTCGCCGGTCTTTGTATAGATTCGTTTCATACTTTGTCTGCAAATAATCTGTCCAAATCAGTCTCGCCCCAATACAGATGGGTATAGCTGGCCAACAGGTTCCTGTAGCGGAACACAGGAGTGGCCACTTCCTGTCCACGTGCGTTGTACACCCGTGCTACCGACGGCAACAACCGCTCTCCTGCCCTCTCTATATACTGGGTATAGTGGAACTCGTGTCCCCGTAACGTCTGTCCGTTGTAATCGAAACGCCGATAGCCCAGGCTCAACTTGCGATGTTCCTTCCGATTGGATATGGAAAAAGGCAACACGCCCACCAGCGGCAGAAAATCAGGCTGACCGTCCAAGCAAACACCCTGCGACAGATAAATCATTCCGCCACACTCGGCCAAGGCTCTTCCACCGCCGTCAATGTAGCGGCGAACCGACTCCATCGTCACAGCTGACGCTCCCAAAGCCCCTGCATGTTTCTCGGGATACCCTCCGGGCAAATAGAGCAAGCTGGTCTCGGCAGGCAGCGGAACTGATTGCTCGGGATCGAAGAAAACCACTTCGCCATAACGCCTGAGCAAGTCCAGGTGTTCAGTATATAGGAAAGAAAAAGATTCTTCGTTGCGGGCCACGGCCACAATCCCCCTCCCCTTTACCCCGTCTTTCAAGCGGGTTTCGGGTACAGGCCGGGCGGCGACTTCCAACAGACGGCTGATACGGACGTGTGCCTCCAGCCGGGCCAGCAGATGCCGTCCGGCTTCGTCTGCCTCCCGCTCGCTGAAATCCAGGCCCAGGTAACGGGAACCCTGCTCCAGCAGGCTGTCCTTGGGCAGATAGCCCAGGCACTCCACCTGGAGGTCGTCGCAAACCTCCTGCAGCATCTCGAAGTGGCGGACTGACCCAACCCGATTGAAAATAATTCCCGCAAAACGGATGTCGGGTCGGAAATGCAGAAAACCCTGTAACAATGGGGCCAGGGAATAGGCAGCCGAGCGCGCATCGACCACCAGCACCACCGGCAGACGGAGCAGACGGGCCACCTCGGCCGACGAACCGCAGTCGCGTTCATAGCCGTCGAACATGCCCATCATCCCCTCCACAACACAGGCATCGGCATCGGAAGCATAACGGGCATACAGTTGCTCCACATGGGCAGGCGAAGCCATGAAAAGATCCAAATTGACCGACGGACGACCACAGGCCCGCTCATGAAACTTCGTATCAATATAGTCCGGCCCGCACTTATAGGGCTGCACCTTCAGCCCCCGGCCTTTCAACAATGCCATCAGCCCCCGGCTTATGGTGGTCTTGCCACTTCCCGACATAGGAGCGGCTATCAGGAATTGGGGAATGCTTCTTGCCATATTTTCCTCGATTATTTTCGGACAAAGATAGACATATCTGAACAGAAAACCTTATCTTAGCTGCCAAAATGAAACATGCTATGATTACAGAAGAACTGAAAAAGCTATATGTGACTTATACCGGCCACGAACCGGAAACCATTGTCGAGATGCCCGCATCGGGCTCCAACCGCCGCTATTTCCGCCTGAAAGGTGACCCAACCCTGATTGGCGTGAGCGGCGAAAGCGTGGAAGAGAACCGGGCCTTCCTCTACATGGCCGAACACTTCCGCCGCCAGGGACTGCCTGTGCCACAGGTATTCATCAAGTCGGACGACGACATCTATTACCTGCAGGAGGATCTGGGCGACACACTGCTGTTCAACGCCATCGAGAAGGGACGCAAGACCAGCGTCTTCGGGGAGGAAGAAAAACAGCTACTGCGCAAGACGCTGCGCCTGCTGCCTGCCGTGCAGTTTGCGGGTGCCGAAGGCATGGACTTCTCCAACTGCTATCCGCAGGCTGAGTTCAACCGCCGCAGTATCCTGTGGGACCTGAACTATTTCAAATACTGCTTTCTGAAAGCCACCGGACTTGACTTCCAGGAAGACCGTCTGGAAGACGATTTCCAGAAGATGGCCGACGTATTGCTCCGTAGCAGTTCGGCCACCTTCATGTATCGCGACTTCCAAAGCCGCAACGTCATGATCAAGGACGACGAACCGTGGCTCATCGACTTCCAGGGTGGTCGCAAAGGCCCCGTTTACTACGACGTGGCTTCCTTCCTGTGGCAGGCCAAGGCAAACTATCCCGACAGCCTGCGCCAGGAACTGCTCCGTGAATACATCGACGCCCTACGCAAATACCAACCCGTGGATGAAGCCTACTTCATGGCCCAGCTGCGCCACTTCGTGCTGTTCCGCACCATGCAGGTGCTCGGTGCCTACGGCTTCCGCGGTTACTTCGAGAAGAAGCCTCACTTTATCCAAAGCGTGCCCTTCGCCATCGAAAACCTGCGCCAGCTGCTGCGTGAGCCCTATCCGGAATACCCCTACCTGTGCCAAGTTCTGACTGAGCTGACCGAACTGAAGCAGTTCACCGACGAGCTGCAGAAACGCCGCCTCGTGGTCAAGGTCACCAGCTTTGCCTATAAGAAAGGTATTCCCGAAGATCCGTCGGGCAACGGCGGAGGCTTTGTGTTCGACTGCCGTGCCGTAAACAATCCCGGCAAATATGAACGCTATAAGCCCTTCACGGGACTGGACGAACCCGTCATCCGCTTTCTGGAGGACGACGGTGAAATCACAACCTTCCTGGAGCATGTTTACGGTCTGGTGGACGCTTCGGTGAAACGCTACATGGAACGCGGCTTTACGAACCTGTCTGTCTGCTTCGGCTGTACGGGTGGCCAACACCGTTCCGTTTACTCGGCCCAACACCTGGCCGAGCACCTGAACCAGACGTTCGGCGTGCAGGTCAACCTGGTACATAGAGAACAAAACATAGAACAAACCTTCAAAGCCCGCAACTGAACATGAAAGCCATGATATTTGCCGCCGGACTGGGTACACGCCTACGTCCGCTTACCGACCACATGCCCAAAGCTCTGGTTCCCGTGGCCGGTGTACCCATGCTGCAACGTGTGATACTGCGTCTGAAAGAGGCTGGTTTTGACGACATCGTCATCAACATCCACCACTTCGGAGAACAGATTCTCGACTTTCTGAAAGCCAACGGCAACTTCGGCATCCGCATCCGTATCAGTGACGAACGCGGCGAACTGCTCGACACGGGAGGCGGTATCCTGAAAGCCCGCCCCCTGCTGGACGACGGCGAACCGTTCCTCATCCACAACGCCGACATCCTGACAAACATCGACCTGGCCGCCTTTTACCGCCATCATCTGGAAAACAATGCCGATGCCACCCTGCTGACCAACCACCGGCAGACGGCCCGCTACCTGCTGGCCGACGCCGGCAACCGCCTGTGCGGATGGGTGAACAAATCGACGGGTGAGACGTTGCCGTCCGGAACCGTCTATGAGGAAGGACGCTACAACGAACTGGCCTTCGGCTGTGTGCACGTCCTCTCGCCTGCGGTATTCAGCTACATGGGTCGCGGACAATGGAACGGCAAATTCTCCATCATCCCCTTCTACATCGACATCTGCCGGCAAGCCCGTATCCAATGCTACCCTATCGATACCGAAGGATGGTTTGACGTAGGGAAACCCGAAACCCTGGCGCAGGCGGAAGATTACTATCGGAAACAGAAATAGAAAAAGAGGAAGGTGTATCAATTTATACGAAAAAGCCTGTTACTTGCGGTTGTATATGCGGACATAGTCCACTTCCATACAAGTGCCATCTATGGCATCTGAAACCGGTCCGGCCCAAGGTATAATGGCCAGGCTGAGCCAGACCGGAGCAGCGCTGTAACAGAAATCGTTCTTTACTTACTTTTTTACTACACTCAATATTAAAATGATTGTTTCTCTACAATATTAGCAGCAAACAAGCACAAAAGAAAGGAATACCCGCAAAAAAAATCTGGAAACGTTTTCTTTTTACAGAAACGTTTCCAGAATTGCCCAAAAGAAAATCAATCAAAAACCGTAATTTCTCTTTCAAACAGTTCTTAAAGCAGATAGAACGATAATTATCGGGATAATAACAGGATTTCAATATCCATCTTCTTCTCAGGTTTGTCTTTCACTACCTTCAATATAGAAACACCTGCATTCTTCTTTTGTGGAGTTCTCTGTTCTGCCGACTCGACTTCGAAATATGCACCTGAAGGAGCCTGAATACGAACCGTTACCTGCTTACCATTTCGTTCCAAGACAGCTTCTTTCCGGCTCTTCAAAGTCACTTTTGCATCCGTAATCCCCCGCCATGAAACAGACTTTACCTTTGTCTTCAAATGGTAGGTATCCCGAATCAATACAGTACCCTGTTCTTTATCCATGGTCAGTGTACGCACCATGGTGTCGCATTGTGTCCGATAAGCATCTGTCAGATCAATCTTCACCATTGAAACAGGCCTGTTGACGTCAGCCTGCAGGAAACGGGAAGATCCATATATATTCTGATCCGCATCATCAATCATAGGAACGTTATGGCTACGTGTCTGTGTTCTGAAATATTGCCACCTACCACCATTCATGTCAAAGAAATCGGGCAAATAGTAATTGTCACTCCCCAAATCATAGAACCACTTTTCACCTAAAGCAAAATACTCAAAAGCACCTAGATCCAAATGGCCATGATTGACTTGATTATATCCGGCTTTTATGGATGCAAAAACTGCCTCCTTACTCCAATCCGTACGCAGGGTGGCCACTTCTACAGGACCGCGGAAATAACAATCGGTGGGGAGTGGATCTACTTTTCGTGGTAACTGGTAAAACAAGACGTCATATACGGAGGCTTTTCTACCTGAAATGCGAAGAAGTTCGTGTTCGCGAGCAGCCAAAGTCATATCACCGGCCTGACCGGCCATCCACAAAAGCAAACCGTTCGGGTTGTTTCTAGTATCCGGACTGCAATCTGCATAACTGATCAGGTTTCCGTTCGGAGCAGTCATATACCAATTGTAATAGAACGTCCTTTTGAAACCTTCAAAATCAGACAGACCATAGTCATGCCCTACCGCATTCTGCAAAGCTTCCAATCCCAAAACGGCATGGGAAGTGGCAAAACCCCAATAACCGGGACCTTCGGGATAAGCCCCATCAGGAGCGTATTCGTTCATTGCCAACGCCATAGATTCTACAGCCCGAGGCACAATGTATTTGACATAATAGTCAGATTCCTCCACATCATTCGCCATAGACAAAGCTCCGACCATGAGACCTGAGTTACAGACTATATTCCAGTTGTGGCGGACATAGGAAAACCAGCCGTATGGAGCACCGTTATATGCACCTATTCCGGGCAACAAGCCATTCTTGACAAGGGAATTCCTAATATACGCTCTCTTCTTGGAAGTCAACGCATCATAAAACAAATCATAACCGAAACCTACAGCCATCGTGGCCTCAGCCGCACCCAGGAAATGCTGCCAGTCCCATAAATCGGGATGGCCACATAAATAATCCAATATAGCGACTGCTTTGTTATCATATATCAAACTGCCTGTATATCGGCGGGCAAAGCCCAGACACATCAATTCATCCTGACAGGGACGGACAGAGGTCGGTACAGGACTGTTGACCAGTTTGTCTGCCTTAGACAATACGTCCTTAATATACTGCTGCAACAGCGTATCCGTCGAAGCCAGCTTTTTGACCCTTTCCATCTGTCGGTCCGTCGCAAAAAGACGGGGATGTACAGCCGATACCGATGACAACAGCGCATCGCCATCCACGTGAACGGCAGGTGTCGCCTTCCAGGGATTTTCAGGAGTGACCCAGACATATATCTTTTAAACTACAGCAAATCCAATCGGAACATCCTATCACGCTAAAAATCAACCGGCAAGAGGGGAATCGCTTCACTTGGGCTTGCGATGAAATAGAATGGTATGAAAACAAATAAATTACAATGCATCCTAGCCAGTTTCTTGCTATTGACAGGAAACTTCCTTACAAGTTCGTGCAACCACGAAATACGTCCCACTTCTTATGAAGTGGAGGACTCTGTCCGTCATTATTATCCAATTCCTGAAGGCCATGAACTAACCGTCAACTATGACCTAAAAAACACAGGAAAGTACCCTCTTATCATCAGCGACATACAGACATCATGTGGCTGTGTCGCTGTGTCCAAATATCGACATATAATTCCACCAGACACTCAGACAACCTTATCTTTCAAATATCAAAGTTCCAAAAATATAGGATTAGTGGAAAATTCCATCTTCTTATTTGGCAATTTCAATACTGGTAGCATGCTTGTTCTACGATTTGATGTACATGTCGTTCCATCTTCTGATCACATACGCGATTACGAAGAAATGTACGAACTAAACAGACAATTCACAGAAATGTCCAATAAACATCTGAATTCTACAAGCCCTTCTGCCAACTATTATGTAGAAAATCCCGAATAGCAAAAGATGATAATAGTATGAATTGAAATAGAGTAAAAGTGAGCTTAAAATCAAACAACACCAAAATATTCTCCTAAAAATAAAGCCGAACTCCAATATAATTTCTACCTTTGCCACCGATTTTGGTTTCGCTACCTCCACGTGCTTCGGAGATTGCGATGAAAAGGGAACCAGGTGAAAGTCCTGGACAGACCCGCTGCTGTGAGTCCCTGCTTATAAAAAATCTTTGGAAAGACCCTAAGCCACTGTTCCGCAGAAACGAAGGAATGGGAAGGCATTCAAAGATTGGGACGAGTCAGAAGACCTGCCAAAGTCTGCATACGTTTTAACGCTTTCGGGAAATAAGGCGGCGAAACATCGAGTCAGGCTTTTCTTCACCGGACATTCCAGTCGGGACATAAAGGACAAGGCCGTTTCTCTTTGTACATCTTTTGTCGATGTTTTCCCCAAGCATTTTGTAAAATTGATACGAGACTTGAGAATGGGAAAAACAAACATTCGCTTCATCGCCCTGCTGGCCGGAATACTGTTATGCCATCTTGACATACAGGGACAGGTCAAGATACGCCTCTCGGGTAAAGTAACCGATCACGAAGGTAATCCGGTGGAACAGGCAACCATCGCCATAGAAAACAGCAGTACGGGCTGTTACAGCAATACGGAAGGTACGTATGAACTGATGGTAACTCCAGGCAGGCATGTAATAGTAGTGTCGTTCGTGGGATATGAAACACTGAAAACACCGCTCCACATCAACCGACCTATGACGCAAGACTTCCGCTTGAAAGAAAGCAACGTAGGCCTGGGAACAGTAGAAGTGTATGGTAAAAGCCAAACACAGAAACTGAAAGAAGGCGTATTCGCCGTCAATGCGCTGGACGTAAAGGCACTAACATCTTCGCTGAACGACCTGAACGGACTGATGAACCGCACTACGGGTATCAAAGTGCGTGAAGAGGGAGGCGTAGGTTCTGATTTCGACCTATCCATCAACGGGCTCTCGGGTAACTCGGTGCGCTACTTTCTGGACGGTATGCCACTGGACAGCAAAGGAAGCGGTATGTCGTTGGCTAATCTACCTGTAGGTATTATCGACCGTATAGAAGTATATAAGGGTGTGGTGCCTGCCCACCTGGGGACCGACGCACTAGGCGGTGCCATCAACATTGTCACGAAGCAGGAGAAGAAAAACTACCTGGACGCTTCCTACGGCATCGGTTCCTTCCACACACATAAAGCCGACCTGAACGCACAATG
>DXAV01000015.1 GCA_019116805.1 Candidatus Bacteroides merdavium
TAACATTCCGATTTTCTTGAATTGTAACGAATTATAACCACGCAAAAGAGGTAGCGGGGAGTACAGGCCGGAAAGTCTTTTTAGAGGAAAATGTTTCTATGTTTGAAACATAGGGGGCTTATGTTTGAAACATAGACCCCGAATGTTTGAAACATAAGCCCCTTGGGATTGAAACCCATCTTTTCACGGCTTCGGGACCAACGGCCCGAGAAACCACTTATTTGTAAAATTTGTTCATCGATCAACTTCTTCGCCCAACAGCGTGGCCGAGCTGGAGCCGGTTATCCGAACCATTACCCGGTCGCCCACGCGGTGCGTACCACGGTCGAACACCACCACGCGGTTCTGCTCCGTGCGGCCGAAAAGCTGGTCGCGGCTGCGCTTCGACACGCCCTCGACCAGCACCTCATAAGTCTTGCCCACACAACGGGCGTTGGCTTCGGCCGAGAGGCGGTTCTGCAAGGCGATGATTTCGTTCAGACGACGGATTTTCACCTCTTCGGGAATGTCGTCGGGCAGGTGCTTGGAGGCATAGGTACCGGGGCGCTCGCTGTACTTGAACATAAAGGCGGAATCGTAGGCACACTCCTCCATCAGCGAAAGCGACATCTGATGGTCTTCCTCCGTCTCGCTATGAAAACCGCTGAAGATGTCGGTCGAAAGGCCGCAGTCGGGGATGATACGGCGGATGGCGGCCACACGCTCCAGGTACCACTCGCGGTCGTACTTGCGGTTCATCAGCTTCAGGATGCGGCTGCTGCCACTCTGCACGGGCAGGTGGATGTGGCGGCACACGTTGGGCTCCTCGGCAATGACGTGCAGCGTCTCGTCGCTCATGTCTTTGGGATGCGAGGTGGTGAAGCGGATGCGCATCGAAGGAGCGGCCTGAGCCACCGTGCGCAGCAATGTGGGGAAGGTGATGACTTCGCCGTCGGGCCGCTCGAAGCGGTAGGAGTTGACGTTCTGCCCCAGCAGGGTCACTTCCTTGTAGCCTTTCTGTTGCAGGTCGGCCACTTCGCGCAGGATGCTCTCCACGTCGCGGCTGCGTTCGCGTCCGCGGGTGTAGGGCACGATGCAGTAGGTGCAGAAGTTGTTGCACCCGCGCATGATGGACACGAAGCCCGAAATGTGGTTGCCGCAGATGCGCGAGGGGATGACGTCGCGATAGGTTTCCGTCGTCGAAAGCTCCACGTTGATGGCCTTCTCGCCCGCCTCGACGGAGGCAATCAGTTCGGGCAACGTCAGGTAGGCGTCGGGACCTACGACAAGGTCCACATGATGATGTTCGATGAGGTCGTCCTTCACACGCTCGGCCATACAGCCCAGGACACCCACAATGAGGTGCGGCCGTTTCTTCTTGAGCGAATGGAAGAACTCCAGCCGGTTCAATATCTTCTGCTCGGCGTTGTCGCGGATGGAGCAGGTGTTCATGAACACCGCGTCGGCATCGTCCAGCGTCTCGGCCATGCTATACCCTGCCATCTGCATCACAGAGGCAATCACTTCACTGTCGGCCACGTTCATCTGGCAGCCGTACGTCTCAATAAACAGTTTCTTTTCACTGTCGGCAGTCGCAGATTTAAAGTCTGCTCCCATCTTTTTTTCCATATAAATAAATGTATATTAGTTTATTCGGCTGCAAAGATACGAAAATAGTCGGCATTTCCATTCCTAACTCTCCATCTTACATCTCTATGCTTTACACCCAAGAAAGCATTGGGATCGCAGGAAGAAAACAATGCTTTCATCGCAACATCCGACCCTTTTGTCTCCAATAGGCCAAATGTTTCGGACTGCCCAACACCTGCGAGGTGTAGATGCCTGTATGACCTGAAAACAGATAGGCCGTGACGCAAGCCACACCCAAGTAGATGCCTGCCTCCGCTCCAAAGAGCTCGATGCCCATCAACGTGCAGGCTATTGGGGTATTGGTAGCCCCTGCAAAAACGGCCACAAAGCCCAATCCCGCCAGGAAGGATACAGGTAGAGGCAACAGGGCGGAAAGCGCGCTGCCCAACGTAGCACCGACAAAGAAGAGCGGCGTCACCTCTCCCCCCTTGAAACCAAATCCGATGGTAAACGTCGTGAGCAACAATTTCAGCAGGAAATCATACCACATCTGTACCTCAGTGAAGGAAGCCACAATGGTAGGGACACCCAATCCGATGTACTTCGTGGTGCCCAGCATCCACACGCACAACGCGATACAGACTCCTCCCAGCAGCGGGCGGAAAGGCGGATAGGCGACACAACGCTTGGCCAACTGCCCCCACAAAACGATGGAGCGGGAGAAAACCGATGCCACCAACCCGAATACCAAGCTGGCCAATAAGACCCACAACAATACGACGATATCCAATCCCGGTACCTCCGACATGCAATAAGACGTGTGCGCTATCCCCCAGGCATGGCAGGCAAAGTGGGCGAAAAAGGCCGAAAGAAAGATGGGGAAGATAGCATCGTAGCGCATACGCCCCACCACAATCACTTCCAATCCGAACACGGCACCCGCCAACGGCGTGCCGAAGATGGAGGCGAAGCCGGCACTGATGCCTATCTGCACCATGATTTTGCGGTCGTAAGGATGCATCCTGAACAGGCGCGACATCCAGTCGGCAATGGCTCCACCCATCTGTACGCCCGTCCCCTCGCGCCCCGCAGAGCCTCCGAACAGATGCGTCAGGACCGTACCCACATACACCAGCGGCGCCATCTTGAAAGGGATGATGTTGCGCGAAGAGCGGATCTCCTCTATTAGAAAATTGTTTCCCTTTGCCGCCGTTCCTGCTCAATAATGGTACATCAATCCGATGAGCAAGCCGCCCAAAGGCAGGCAGGCAATGATCCACAGATGACTTTCCCTGTAATCGGTCGCCCAATTGAGCGACGCCAACAACAAAGCAGAGGCAGAGCCTATCAACGCACCTGCCACGGCGGTGATGCAAATCCATTTCAGCAGATACTCCAAGATGGGAAACTGCTCGAAACGGGTCATCCAAACATTTCTTCCAGACTTTTCTTTCATATCCGACCCAATATTACCAAATTTTACAAACAGGAAAGGCTACCAAAAGAATACCTAAGAACAGAGTGTCCGCAACAACCGTAGCCATACACTCCTTCTACAGACAACTCGTCAAGGAGGCCCGTCCACAAACAGGAACTATCAGCTACTCAATTAGCGGTTTATAACAGGGAAGTCCCATTCCCTCCGATTAAATCGGCCGCAAAAATACACGTTTTCCCCGACACGTGCAACAAAAGAAATTCCTGAGTAAAGAAAATGTATTCCATCCTGCTTCCCTCTAAAAGCCTGACGAATTATTAATAAAACCATAAACCCGCTAATACATGTTATAAAACATAAGATTTCCGCCCGATTATTTGCAGATTTCCCAGAAGTCCGTACCTTTGCATCGTGTTTTTCATAGTATTAGATTTTAAGGTTAACAAAGGTTGGAGTACAGCGGTACTCCTTTTTTTATGCCCATACGTCAACAAGTCTTCCCGCCGGCTCATTCTTCTTTCCTGTCCATAACCATCGGCACAGCCGCCTCGCGCCACAACCTTTTCCTGAATCCCAACGGCGTTTCGCCCGCATTCCGTCGGAAAAACTTGCAGAAAGCAGATGTGTCGCTGAAATTGAGCCTGACCGCTACATCGCTCACCGCCAGACTGCGGTTGCCCAGCAAAGTACGAGCCTCCATCAGCAGCAGCTCGCTGATGATGCCGTTCACCGTCTTGCCCGTCCCCGTCCGTACGATGCGCGACAGGTATTGTTCGCTGATAGCCAGCTCGCGAGCATAGAAAGCCACAAAATGCTCTTCGCGGAAATGGCGGGTGACGAGGGCATAGAATTCCTGCAACACATGCTCCTTGGGACTCAGATGCCGGCGGATGGGTGTTTTGCGCGAAAGAAAATCTGCCACATCAAGCAAAAGTGCGTTGCAGGCCGCCTGCAGACGTCGAAAAAGGAAATGATGGTCAGAGGTAAGCAAACCCATCAACACATCAAGCTGGGCATGCAATACCTCCACCTCACCTGCAGTGAGAGTCAGTGTATATTGCCTGTTCTGTCGCAAAGTAGCCAATAAGAGAGCAGCCGTCTGTGTCAGATAAGAATCTTTGGTCAGCATTCCTTCCGAAATGGAAAGAGTAATGAAACGGATATCTTTGGAAGAAAACAGATGTTCGGTCAGGAAGTCCGCACCATGTACCAGCAATGTACCTGCCTCCATCGCCATATATTCCCCGTTGAGCAATATTTCCGAACGTCCTTCCAAAAACAGGATAAGATAAAGTTCACGGTTGAGATAAGCCTCACCAGAAGGATAATTGCGGTCGTTATATCTGCTTTCGAAACAGACCACGTCTTCCTTGTAATGAGGAATATCAGGACGTTCTCTCAACATCCCTGCATTGTCGAATATACATGATTTTACCATTTCAATCCCCTAATATACCCACAAAAATAATATTTGTTTCGTAATATACAAAAAATGAATTGAATTGGATAATCCAATGCAAATAAAAAAGAAGAACTTTGCACCCTGAAAAAGGTAGAAAGATTCGGATATGAAAAGTTTGTTCAAAAGATATCTGGTGTTTGTGGCCGGATTGTATTTCCTGGCCGCTGGTGTAGTACTTATCGTACGTTCGGCTTTGGGTACAACACCCATCTCAAGCGTCAACTATGTCATGAGTTTGCATACACCGCTTACATTAGGCACTTGCACGTTCCTCATCAACCTGATTCTCATTGCAGGACAATTCTGGTTGGTACGTGGAAACGGACATCGACAGGACATTGTCGAAATTCTGCTCCAAATACCCTTTTCATTTGTATTTTCAGCCTTTATCGACTTGAATATGCTCCTTGCTACAGACATACGTCCGGCCAACTATACAATGTCTATCGCTCTGTTATTGCTGGGATGCATCATACAATCTGTAGGAGTAGTACTCGAGCTGAAGCCCCGTGTAGCCATGATGAGTGCCGAAGGATTCGTCAAATATGCTTCCAGCCGCTTTCATCAAGATTTTGGACGTACCAAAGTATGTTTCGACGTTTCACTGGTCATACTGGCTGTATTGCTTTCCTTATTCTGTGCACAGACCATCGAAGGGGTACGTGAGGGAACTTTGATTGCAGCTGCCATAACGGGATATATCGTCAATTTCCTCAACCATAAAATCATGACACGCCATAATCTTTATCGCCTGGTACCCGTGCTAAGACCTGCTACCAACAAGAAACGAGAAACTCTAGAGGCCTGCTAAAGACTTTTTTTACTTAACAACCGTATGCAAGGCCTAAAATATATTATAAAACAGGCTTTTTTATTTGCATTATTTGCAGATTTCCCTAAAGTTCGTACCTTTGCATTGTGTTTTTCATAGTATTAGATTTTAAGGTTAACAAAGGTTGGAGTACAGCGGTACTCCTTTTTTTATGCCCATACGTTTCCTCTCCATTCTTCCCCTGTCAACAAAATAATTTTTCCCGGTCAGAAAAAAATCGAAGTCAGCCTGTAACTAATCGGAAACCTCGGACGACCAACTGAACAAAAAGCCGGAAAAATGACAGACAAAAGCAAGGAAAAAGAATTCACCGACCTGCTGCTGCAACACCAAGCCATTGTTTACAAAGTGTGCCTGCTGTATGCGCAAGACAAGGAAGACCTCGCCGACCTCTACCAGGAGACGGTGTACAACCTGTGGAAAAGCTACGGGACATTTGAAAACAGAAGCAGTTTCGGCACCTGGGTCTATCGCATCGCGCTGAACACCTGCATCACCGACTTGCGCCGCAGAAAACGCCATGAGTACGTACCCCTGAGCCTGACGGATACTGACTTGACGAACGACGACCCGCAGGACGAGATGCTGAACGACCTCTACAGCCTCATCCGCCGTCTGAATAAGCTGGACCGCATGTACATCGTCCTCTGGCTGGACGGAAAGACCTACGAAGAGATAGCCGAAATCATCGGTACCAACCGCAACCAAGTGGCCGTCAGGCTACACCGCATTAAAGAGAAACTGAAAACCATGTCCAACCTTTAACTTTACATTATCATGAATCTGGAAGAAATGCAACAAGCGTGGAAAGAACTCAACGAACGGGTCGCACGCAACGAAATCCTGCATCGGGAAGAAGTAAAGAGAATCCTGAACACACGCAAGGAGAGCCAATTGGAGAAACTGATGAGACTGGAGAAAACAGGACTGCTGACCATCGTAGCCTTGTGTCTGTTCTGTATCTATGCCTGGACAACGTTCCCCGGCTACCACCTGCCTATCAACATCACAGCAGCCATTCTGCTCGTCGGCAGCCTCGTCTTACAGGCAGGCCGACTACGCCAGCTGACCAGCATGAAGCGGGCAGAAAACCTGGAAATGCAAATCCGATACGCTCTGCGCTACAAAGCCGCCTACAACCGCACCTATCTGATTCTCTATCCAATTATCATTCTTTTTGCCATTATGCTCGTCGTCAACTTCCACACGCTGTTCAACCGCACCCTCATCCTATTGCTACTGGCCGTCTGCCTCATAGCCGACTATTTCATATTCCACTACACGCACGGCCGGGTGAAGCAAATGATTGAGGCCAATCGCGAGCTCAAGCAGATAGAAGAGGAAAAGAACTGAAACAGGAGGAAAGAGCATAGGCAGCGCAGGAGTACTCCTTTTTAGCCTGTACGAGAACACCCTCCACGTCACACAATTTTTCATTCAGCCTTCAGCCGGTCTATCTGGACAGCTGTCTGTGGCCAACTGGGGCGGATGGCCGAACCGTAGTTCACAATTACCCCCTCCTTATTCACCAACAGGAAGAAAGGTATGCTATCTTGCCCCAGATGCTTGGACATTTTCTGCAAGACATCACGCCCGGCAAAGTCTTCCCAGTGCAAGCACTCCAACGCCGTTTCCTTGAGTGAAAAACGTTGCAATATCCGTTCGTAATCGGTGCGTTTCCCGCTGACGCAGAGGCTGACCATCGCCACGTCGTTCGTACTGTATCGGGCACGCAGCTTCTTCAACGGTTCCATCTCGGCCAGGCAGGGAGGGCAGAATACACCCCAAAAGTCAATGTAGAGCACCTTGCCCCGATACTTGTCTATCAGCGAACGCAAGGGCGCCATATACTGTTCCGCCTCGGGAGTATCAACATCGCCATGCAACAGGTAACGGGAAAAGACTTCGGGACGACGCAAATAATCGGCCGTCCGCCGATAAAGCAGGTTCAAAGAGTGGCGGAGTACAGGTACCTGCACCAGCCCATCATATTCCCGACGGGCAGAATCCCAAGCCACCGTATCGTTGACTGCCAGTGAGGTACCCAGCAAGTCGGCCAGCAGGAACTGGGCCACCCTTTTTCCCTTCTGTTCATCAACCAAATCCTTGCCGGTGAAATCAAGGTCGCCCGCCGCAGCACGCCTATATCTCAAATAAAAAGTCAAATCACGAACCAGGCGGAAATGAGCGGACGTAATAATTTTGTCGCCCAGCAACGCGTCCACCTCGGGCATCAACGCCTCGCAGGCAGCCGTTTCCTTCTGCCAGTCCACCTGCTTTTGGTCATAAAGCCTCCTGATGCGTTGCTGCGTATAACGGAAACGCTCGGCGTAATAGTCGGCCAGCAACAGACGCTCCGTCAGTTCAGCCACATCACTGATGGGACGGTAACGCTCCAGAAACTCCTCCCGCTTCTGCTTCCGAAGCGCATATTCCTTCTGCACGGCCTTTTCAAACACCTCTACCGATGAGTTTACATCGTCCATATAAACATAATCCGGCTGATAGAAACCTCCTTCCGTAAAAGCCAGCATCCCCTGGTTCAAGGCAGCCGAAGTCCCCTCCACTACCGGATGAAGCAAGTCATTAAAATCAATCTGCAAATAGAGGCTATCGCCCGGCGCCAGATACAGACGGGGCGCATAATTCCGAAGAGAAAACTCGCACACCGCCTCGCAGAGCGGCACGCTAAACGAGAAGGTGTCGTCCTCCCTGATAGAAGCCTTATACACCGTTTCCTGTTTGGCGTTAAAAGAAACCAGTACCAGCTCCAATTCCTTCTCATTGGGATAAACTCCTCTATTCAGAATACGGCCCTGCACTACAGCTGTTTCATGACCATCGGCCCAAAGACTGCCAAAGCTGCATAGAAACAGACAGATTACAAAAAACAGATGCTTCATAGACAATTGCATAAATCGTTGGATATAATTATTCGCTGCCATAGCGAGATGCAGCAAATATAAGAAAAACGAATATTTCGGAGATGCAAACAGATGCTTAAAAGAGAAATTCTTATTCAAATAAATCTGTAAGGATTTTAATACATGTTATAAAATAGCCTGTTTCACCTCCAAAATTTGCAGATTTCCCCAAAGTCCGTACCTTTGCAATGTGTTTTTCATAGTATTAGATTTAAGGTTAACAAAAGGTTGGGCTCAGCGGAGCCCTTTTTTTATGCTTTATTTCGAACAAATCCCTAAAACAAAGACCAATGATCAAACAAGACTACCTGATACGCATGATACAGCAGATTGTCTCCATGATTGTGGAAGCCCTGCTGCACAAGAAGAAAATCCGCCAGAAGGAATGGGAAGACTACGACCACCTGACGCGGCAGATACTGGGGACAGACACCCGCGACCTGCTCAACACCAGTGCCGACGAGCTGACAGCCCGCTATGCCAGCACACCCGACGGCATGGAGAAGCTTGAGCTGGCCGCCGTCAACATGCTGAAGCTGGCCGAAGAAGTGGACGAGGACAATCCGCTGCTGAAGTCACGCCTCCGTCAGGAAGGTGTCCAAGTACTGAAATACATCCAGCAGCACAGCGGCAACTATTCGCTCCAGCGCGAATTCCTCATCGGCCTGTTGGAAACAAACCATTGATTTAACCCTCTTACATTTTGACACTTTGCCATCCCAATCGCCTGAGAATCGCGTATTTCGACCCGAAGGAAAGGTCAATGAAAAAGAATGAAATGCTGAAGGGGTTTCTTTCTCACTACCAGTACGATATCGAAATCTTTACAAATAATCTGGAAGAAAAACAGGGTAAAATGCCGACTTCACAAGAAGAGAAAGTCCGAAAAACAGAGATTTCAAAGCCCAAAAGCTGGGAAAGCATTGCTTTTTCCCTCGGAAAACAATGCTTTTGTTGAGGGAAAACATACGATTTGTCGAGGGAAAACATATAGCTTGACGTGGGAAAACCAACGTTTTACCCTGCTTAAACAAGCATTTCAGCCCGCTCAAGCTTTCTAATTGGTGTGTTTTCAAAAAGGGATGTGCAAGCAAAAACAAGGATTTCCCTGCAAAAAGAAAGCTAATGGAAAGGAATAATGACACACCATCCTTTACTTCTTCCCCGCCAGATAGACGCCGCACAACACGCAGGCAGCACCCAGCAAAGCCATGGGTGTCAGCGGTTCGCCCAAGAAAAGCAGGGCACCCATGGACGTAAAAATGGGGTTCAGGTAGATGTAATTGGAAACGCGGACAGTACCCAACTGCTTCAGAATGAAGTTCCATACCACGAAGCACACCAGTGAAGCCAGCACACTGAGGAACAACAGGTTCATCCAGACGGCAGGCCGCGCAAACGCCTCCAACGGAAATTGCCAGGGACGCACCACGAAAGCGGGAAGTATGGTGAGCAAGCCATAGAAAAAGACCTTGCGGGTAATGAAGACCGTGGAGTAACGTTCGGCCACCTGACGCATAATCAGGCTATAGAAAGCCCAGCAAAGGGCAGCCGTCAGTGAGAGTACGTCGCCCAAAGGGGAAAGCTTCAGCACGAAATTGCCATTGAAAATGACGAGCCCCACACCCACCAAGGCCAGCAACGAACCGCATACCAACCGCCACGTGGCCCGCTCGCTCCGATAGAAGAGCCGAGCCAGCAGCAGGGTAAGCAGGGGGGTGCTGCACACAATGAAAGCCACATTTGTGGTAAGCGTCACTTCAAGTGCCGTATTCTCCGTCAGGAAGTAAAGCGAACCGCCCGTCACGCCCGCCAGCAGCATCCAGCCTTCGTCGCGCCAGGTGCGGCAAAACAAGGTTCGGGGCGAAATGAACCAGATGCCCACATAAGCTATGAGGAAACGCAACAGGAAAATCTCCTGCGGCGTAAGCCCGTTCTCTATCAGCACACGGGTCGAAATGAACGTCATGCCCCAGATGCCTACCACCACGATGGCCGTCAGGTGCCACTTGAAATCCTTGCCGCCTTTCATCGCCCTCTCTCCTACTCTACTTTTTGTTCATGTTTTTCGCCTGCTTCTCCGCCTCATAAGCCTCCATTTCAGCACGGCTCTTGCTGGAAGTCACCAACCATACACCACCGAAAATCATCACGACGGAAAGTATCTTCGTCAAGTTGAAGCTGTCCATACCCCAACAGATGGCCACAATCGTGGCAACCAGCGGCTGGATATAGTTGTACATGCCTGCCACCGTCGGCCGCAGGTTCTTCTGCCCTACGATAATCAGGATATAGCTAAGGAACGTGGCGCCCACCACCACGAAGAGGATGGAAGCGATGCGTGCCCCGTCAAGGGCCAGCCAGTCGGTTGCAAGCAAACTGCTATACGAGAAAGGCAGCAGGCAGATGAAAGCATAGGTGAACATCCACTTCATCACCGTCACCGCCGAATACTTGGCTACGAAATTCTTGAACAACACAAAATAGAAGGCATAACTGCACTGCGCCAGGAGTACGAACAGGTCGCCCAACACAGGATTGTCGCCCTTCGGTGCCGAACCGGCTGCCGCTTGCGAACTTCCCAAGATGAGCAGCAACGCGCCCGATGCGCCCACGGCAATGCCCAATATCTTCCGACCCGTGATAGGTTCCTTCAGGAAGATGGCCGCCAGTATCATGGCGATGAGCGGCATGCTGGTCGTGATGATGGAAGCATCGACAGGCGAAGTCAAGCCTACGCCGAAGATATAGCTTCCCTGGTTGAAGACGATGGCCAGAAGCGAAGCTACGAAGAGCTTCATCAGATCCTTGTGACCCACATGTTCGGGCTTCTGGAAGAAAGAAAAGACCCAAAAGAGAACCATCGCGCCGAAGACGCGCAAGTCGGTCATCACCAGCGAACTGACTGCCCCTCCTATCATGACGAACTTGGCCAGCGGAGCCATCAGCCCCCACATGCTGTTGGCCGCCAACATCGCGGCATGACCTTTCAATTTTGCTGTATCCATAACTGAATATTTCAATTTCGGGCGCAAAATTACGAGAAAAGTAAGCAACGTATCCCCACAACCCAATGTTTTTTATCGGCTTGATGAACAAATCTGAAAATAAACCTGTAAATTTGCAACGGTTTATTAACCGCATTATAAACCGAAACAAGAAGATATAAACACGTTTTCAATAAATTATTAACAGACATCAGTATGGAATACAATTTCAGGGAGATTGAAAAGAAATGGCAGAAACGATGGGTGGACAACAAAACCTATCAAGTAACGGAAGACGACACAAAACAGAAATTCTATGTACTGAACATGTTCCCCTACCCCTCGGGTGCAGGCTTGCACGTGGGACATCCGCTGGGCTACATCGCTTCGGACATCTACGCCCGCTACAAACGACTGCAAGGTTTCAACGTACTGAACCCCATGGGCTACGACGCCTACGGCCTGCCCGCCGAACAGTATGCCATCCAGACCGGCCAACACCCTGCAATTACTACTTCCGCTAATATCAACCGCTATCGCGAACAGCTCGACAAGATAGGCTTCTCGTTCGACTGGAGTCGTGAGATACGCACCTGCGACCCCGAATACTACCACTGGACGCAATGGGCCTTCCAGAAGATGTTCCAGAGCTACTACGACAACAAGTTGCAGAAGGCACAACCCATCACCCAACTGGTGAAGGCTTTCGAAGCCAACGGCACCGAAGGACTGGACGCGGCTTGTAGCGAGGAATTGAGCTTCACAGCCGACGAGTGGAAGGCCATGAACGAAAAGCAGCAGCAGGAGACACTGATGAACTACCGCATCGCCTATCTGGGTGAAACGATGGTGAACTGGTGTCCTCAGCTGGGTACCGTACTGGCCAACGACGAAGTGGTGGACGGCGTATCGGAGCGTGGCGGTTATCCCGTTGTACAGAAGAAGATGCGCCAATGGTGTCTGCGCGTGTCGGCCTATGCCCAGCGTCTGCTCGACGGACTGGAGACCATCGACTGGACCGACTCGCTGAAAGAAACACAACGCAACTGGATTGGCCGCTCGGAAGGTACCGAAGTTCAGTTCAAGGTGAAGGACAGCGACCTCGAGTTCACCATCTTTACAACTCGTGCCGATACGATGTTCGGTGTAACGTTCATGGTGCTGGCGCCTGAAAGCGAACTGGTTCCGCAGGTGACAACCGAAGCCCAGAAGGCCGAAGTGGAAGCCTATCTGGACCGTACCAAGAAGCGTACAGAGCGCGAACGCATCAGCGACCGCAGCGTGACGGGTGTCTTCTCAGGTTCGTATGCCATCAATCCTTTCACGGGCGAAGCAGTGCCCATCTGGATCAGCGACTACGTGCTGGCCGGATATGGTACGGGTGCCATCATGGCCGTACCTGCCCATGACTCGCGCGACTACGCCTTTGCCAAGCACTTCGGTCTGGAAATCCGTCCGCTGGTCGAAGGTTGTGACGTTTCCGAAGAAAGCTTCGACGCCAAGGAAGGCATCGTCTGCAACTCGCCGAAGGCCGGCGCCACTCCCTATTGCGACCTGTCGCTGAATGGACTTACCATCAAGGAAGCCATCGCCGCTACCAAGAAATACGTCAAGGAACACCACCTGGGCCGCGTCAAGGTGAACTACCGCCTGCGCGACGCCATCTTCAGCCGCCAGCGCTACTGGGGCGAACCGTTCCCTGTTTACTATAAGGACAACATGCCCTACATGATTCCTGAAAGCTGCCTGCCGCTGGAGCTGCCCGAAGTGGCCAAGTTCCTGCCTACCGAAACAGGCGAACCGCCATTGGGACATGCCACGAAGTGGGCTTGGGACACGGTGAACAACTGTGTCGTTGAGAACAGCAAGATTGATAACCAGACCGTCTTCCCGCTCGAACTGAACACCATGCCGGGCTTTGCAGGCTCCAGCGCCTACTACCTGCGCTACATGGATCCGCGCAACCACACGGCACTGGTTTCCAAGAAAGCCGACGAATACTGGCGCAACGTAGACCTCTATGTAGGCGGTACGGAGCACGCCACCGGCCACTTAATCTACTCCCGCTTCTGGAACAAGTTCCTGCACGACCTGGGCATCTCCGTTGTGGAAGAACCGTTCCAAAAGCTGGTGAACCAGGGCATGATCCAGGGACGAAGCAACTTCGTGTACCGCATCAAGGATACCAACACCTTCGTGTCGCTGGGCCTGAAAGACCAGTACGACACCACCCCACTCCACGTGGATGTGAACATCGTATCGAACGATGTGCTCGACGTGGAAGCTTTCAAGGCATGGCGTCCTGAATACAACAACGCCGAATTCATCCTCGAAGACGGCAAATACATCTGCGGCTGGGCGGTTGAAAAGATGTCGAAGTCGATGTTCAACGTCGTAAACCCCGACATGATTGTCGAGAAGTATGGTGCCGATACGCTTCGTATGTACGAAATGTTCCTCGGCCCGGTAGAGCAGTCCAAGCCCTGGGATACGAATGGTATCGACGGCGTACACCGCTTCCTCAAGAAATTCTGGTCGCTCTTCTACGACCGC
Organism: Candidatus Bacteroides merdavium; assembly: GCA_019116805.1. Lineage (GTDB taxonomy): Bacteria > Bacteroidota > Bacteroidia > Bacteroidales > Bacteroidaceae > Bacteroides > Bacteroides merdavium. The sequence goes on from DXAV01000015.1 coordinate 13,766, forward strand.
TCGGGCCAGTACCTCGTGACCGACGAAGCCGCCACAAAGGACGAACTGAAGTCACTCCACAAGCTCATCAAAAAGGTGACAGGCGACATCGAGACCTTCTCATATAACACCAGCATCAGTGCCTTCATGATTTGTGTCAACGAACTGACCGGTCTGAAGTGCTACAAGAAGGAAATCCTGAACCCGCTGGTAGTTGTGCTGGCTCCCTTCGCTCCCCACGTCAGCGAAGAGTTGTGGGAGACGCTGGGCAATGCAGGTTCCGTATGCGATGCCCACTGGCCGGCCTACAACGAGGAATATCTGGTGGAAAACACCGTCAACTACACCATCTCCTTCAACGGCAAGGCCCGCTTCAACAAGGAATTCCCCGTTGACGCCACTTCCGAAACCATCCAGGCAGAAGTGCTGGCCGACGAACGTTCGTCCAAATGGATGGAAGGCAAGTCGGTTGTAAAGGTCATCGTCGTGCCGAAGAAGATTGTGAACGTGGTAGTGAAGTAAATCTAATTGAACTATGCATATCAGTAAACCAAGTAAAACAGCATTGATGAGGGAGCTGAAAGATTACATCGTAATCACCCTCGGACTTATCAGCTATTCGCTGGCATGGGCGGCTTTTCTGATTCCCTACCAGATAACAACGGGTGGAACGACAGGTATCGGTGCCATTATCTATTATGCCACCGGCTTTCCCATCCAATGGTCCTACTTCATCATCAATGCTGTACTGATGACTTTTGCCATCAAGATACTGGGTCCCAAATTCAGCATCAAGACGACCTATGCCATCTTCATGCTGACATTCCTGTTATGGCTGTTCCAAAAGCTGGTGAATGGCCCTGACGGCATCCCGCCCCAGATTCTGGGACCCGGACAGGACTTCATGGCCTGCCTCATCGGTGCCTCGATGTGCGGTGTCGGCCTGGGTGTAGTGTTCAACTGCAACGGAAGTACCGGCGGAACGGATATCATCGCCGCCATCATCAACAAGTACCGTGACGTAACACTGGGACGCATGATCATGGCTTGTGATGTGGTCATCATCAGTTCGTGCTACTTCATCTTCCACGACTGGCGCCGCGTGATATTCGGCTTTGTGACGCTGTTCGTCATCGGTTTTGTACTCGACTACATCGTAAACAGTGCCCGCCAGTCGGTCCAGTTCCTCATCTTCTCCAAAGAATACGAGAAGATAGCCGACCGTATCACCAAGGAAACCCATCGCGGCGTAACGATACTCGACGGTACGGGCTGGTACAGCAAGGGGCACGTCAAGGTGCTGGTAGTCCTGGCCTACAAGCGCCAGTCGGTCGAAATCTTCCGTCTGGTCAAGGACATCGACCCCAATGCCTTCATCTCGCAAAGCTCCGTCATCGGTGTATATGGTGAAGGCTTCGACAAACTGAAAGTAAAATAATTCTATCGCGATATGAAGAAATTTGTCTTTGCAACCAACAATGCCCACAAGCTGGAAGAAGTGAAAGACATCTTAGGTGACAAGATAGAACTTCTCAGCATGAAGGACATCAACTGCCAGGCAGACATTCCCGAAACAGCTGATACCCTGGCAGGAAACGCCTTGATAAAGGCAAGATACATTTATGACAATTACCACCTGAACTGCTTTGCCGACGATACCGGCCTCGAAGTGGAAGCGCTGAACGGGGCGCCGGGCGTCTACTCGGCCCGCTATGCAGGCGATACCCACAACTCCGAAGCCAACATGAAGAAGCTGCTTCATGACTTGGAAGGCGTGGAAAACCGCAAGGCACAGTTCCGCACCGTCTTCGCCCTGATTATCGACGGAAAGGAACATCTGTTCGAAGGCATCGTCAAGGGTGAGATTGTCAAAGCACGGAAAGGGACTTCCGGCTTCGGCTACGACCCCATCTTCGTGCCCGAAGGCTATACCCAGACCTTTGCGGAAATGGGCAATGCCGAAAAGAACAAGATCAGCCACCGGGCCAAAGCTACGCAGAAGCTCTGCAAGTTCCTAAAATCCATCTGAAACAACACAAAATAAAAACCTGTCATTATGTGGATTACCGTAAGCATCCTCGCCCTCTCAGCCATATTTTTTGTAAACGGTAAAATCCGTTCCGACTTAGTAGCCTTATGCTCTCTCGTAGCCTTGCTGATATTTCAGATTTTGACTCCGGAAGAAGCGTTGTCGGGATTTTCAAGCTCGGTGGTCATCATGATGATAGGATTGTTCGTAGTAGGCGGTGCTATTTTTCAGACTGGACTGGCCCGGATGATAAGCTCGCACCTACTCAAATTTGCGGGAAACAGTGAAACCAAACTGTTCCTGCTTGTCATACTAGTCACTTCTGCCATCGGGGCGTTTGTAAGCAATACCGGTACCGTAGCATTGATGCTTCCCATCGTAGTAAGCCTGGCCGTCAGCGCAGAAATATCTTCCAGCCGCCTACTCATGCCGTTAGCCTTTGCCAGTAGCATGGGAGGCATGATGACTCTTATCGGTACGCCACCCAATCTGGTCATACAGGATACATTGGTATCAGCCGGATACGAATCACTTTCCTTCTTTTCTTTCCTGCCTGTCGGCATTGTCTGCGTCATTGTGGGCATCATCGTATTGATGCCGCTCAGTAAAATTTTTCTTTCGAAAAGAAAGAAAGAAGAAAAGAACCAAAGTGGAAAGTCACTACAGGAACTGGTAAACGAATATGGATTATCGACCAATCTCTTCCGCTTGCAGGTGAAAGAAAATTCAAATCTGCTAGGAAAGACCATCATCGAACTGGATATACGCCGAAAATATGAACTGAACATATTGGAAGTGAGACGCAAGGACTTATCAAAACATCGCTTCCTGAAGACTATCACACAAAAACTGGCCGACCCGGATACGAAACTCAACGAAGGAGATATTCTCTACGTGACAGGAGATTTCCACAAAATCAAGCAATTCGCTGAAGAACACCTGTTAAACTTACTAGACGGACACGCTTCGGAAGAGACTAATGGGAACTCACTCGACTTCTATGACATAGGCATCGCGGAAATCGTACTAATGCCTACCTCGAACCTGATAAACCGCACAGTGAAGGAAGCCGGATTCAGAGACAAATTCAACGTCAACGTACTGGGCATCCGACGCAAACGTGAATATCTGTTACAGGACTTGGGAAACAAATCCATACACAGCGGCGACGTACTGCTGGTACAAGGAACATGGGGAAATATCGCCCGTTTGAACAAAGATGAAAACGACTGGGTGGTATTAGGACAACCTCTCGCCGAAGCAGCCAAGGTGACATTGGATTACAAAGCACCGGTAGCCGCCCTCATCATGTTACTAATGATAGCCATGATGGTCTTCGACTTCATACCTGTCGCGCCGGTTACAGCCGTCATGATAGCCGGCATCCTGATGGTACTCACCGGATGTTTCCGCAACGTAGAAGCCGCCTACAAAACCATCAACTGGGAAAGTATCGTGTTAATAGCCGCCATGCTGCCCATGTCGCAAGCGCTGGAAAAGACAGGTGTATCAGATTTCGTATCAGACTCGTTGGTGCAAGGACTGGGCACATACGGACCTTTCGCCTTGATGGCAGGCATCTATTTCACTACCTCGCTACTCACCATGTTTATCAGCAATACGGCAACGGCTGTGCTCCTGGCTCCCATTGCATTACATAGCGCCGTGCAAATAGAAGCCAGTCCTGTGCCTTTCCTTTTCGCCGTAGCCGTAGGCGCCAGCATGTGTTTTGCCTCGCCTTTCTCCACCCCGCCCAACGCACTGGTGATGCCGGCCGGCCAATACACGTTCATGGATTACATCAAAGTAGGCCTGCCGTTACAAATCATCATGGGCATTGTCATGGTGTTTGTACTCCCTCTCCTATTCCCGTTCTGACAGACGGAATTTACAGCCCTAATTGTGCCGATATCTCCAGCATACGTCTAATGGGACGAACCGCCTTCTCGGCAATAGCGAAATCAACGGTAATCTCTGGAGTTTCGTTCTTAAGGCAGTTGTAGAGCTTTTCCATCGTGTTCAGACGCATGAAGTTGCATTCATTGCATCCGCAGGTGCTGTCCACGGGAGGAGCTGGGATGAAGGTGGTCTGCGGACACTTCTTACGCATTTCGTGCAAGATACCCGCTTCGGTAGCCACGATGTATTCTTTCTCCGGATGCGCTACGGCATACTTCAACAAAGCAGCGGTAGAACCTACGACATCGGCCAATTTCAGCACAGCACCCTTGCATTCGGGATGAGCCAAAATGACGGCCCGGGGGTGCTGTTTTTTTATTTCAACCATCTTTTCGACCGAGAACTGCTCGTGCACATGGCAAGCTCCATCCCATATCAGCATATTGCGACCTGTAACAGAGTTGATATAACTGCCCAAATTCCTGTCCGGACCAAAGATTATTTTCTCATCTTTTGGGAAGCTCTCCACGATTTGACGGGCATTGGTGGAAGTAACGACCACGTCAGTCAACGCCTTGACGGCTGCTGTCGTGTTAACGTATGAAATGACGGTATAGCCCGGATGTTCCTTGACGAACTGCTCGAACTTGTCGGCCGGACAGCTGTCGGCCAGCGAACAGCCGGCTGCCATGTCGGGCACCAGCACTTTCTTTTCAGGGCAGAGCACCTTGGCCGTCTCGCCCATGAAGTGAACACCACACATTACAATGATGTCGGCCGTCGTCTTGGCGGCCTGCTGGGCCAGAGCCAAACTGTCGCCGATGTAGTCGGCAATATCCTGTATTTCACTGCGCTGGTAGTAGTGGCCCATGATCAGGGCATTCTTCTCTTTCTTGAGCTGCTCGATGGCTTGTATCAGATTTTCCATAATCGTTAGTAATTTGTTCAGATGCAAAGTTAATAACTTTGGCAGACACCTGCTATATGTTTCCGTACAAATTCTATTTGCGTATCGCGCCCGTGCATGAAATCGGCTACGGTAGAAGGTACCACGTAGTGGGGAACGATTCCCTCTCCTTCCAGCGGAAAGCCATGATGCGAACGGTCCGGCTCACGGGTGGGGATGCGCAGCCAAATGCCGTGTGAGGTACAGAAATTCTTCGGTCCGTTGCCCGTATCTCCAGCGGTAGGTTCACCCACCAGCGTTACGTTACCGCTCTCCTTCATGTCCAAAGTAAAACTCTCGGCAGCCGAAAAAGTATCAGGTCCCGTCAACAGAAATACCTTTCCACGGTAAGCGTCTTGAGCGGGCTCCAACTGACGGGAATCGGAAAGGCAATGAAGCTGCGGACGGTTGATGAAATATTCGCACAGGAGTGCACCGTTGGCGCTGCTTCCGCCTCCGTTGTCGCGAACGTCGACGATGAGATAAGGCAGGTGGTTCACCGTAGGATAACACGTTGCAAACTCTTCCATGACGGGAGGCATCATGGTGTTGATGGCCAGGTAACCGATGCTGTCGTCCAACACTCTGGCCGCAACGGCAGGCTGTTCTTCATAGGAGACACAATCGTTCCGCCGTAACGGCAAGTTCCGTGTCAGCGTGTCGGTACCGCGCTGAACGGTGTAGCTGACCAGTGTATCGACATAACTGCGGAAAATGCTCCGTGCCGAACGGTAATGACGGTCGGAAGCCGTGGAGCCGCAGGCATATTTCTCGTGCTCGGCCACCCATTGTCCGACGGGGATGCCGTTAATGGCCGTAATGCGATCTTTATCACAAAAGCCGGCAGCACGCAGGTACTCGTTGGGCTTGCTTATGAACAACGAATCGTTGATAACCTTGGGTGCAGTAGCAGCCGTATATTTGCTGAAGAAACTGTTAGCGTGTCCTGCCCCCAAAGCAGCTATATATTCCTGTACCAACAGAACATATTCAGCCGGCTGCCTGGCAGCACCAATCCGAGGTGCAAAAACACGGTAAAGCGAATCCATGTCCAATCCCTTCTGACGGTAGAGCGAATAGTTGTCCACCACAATCTGATGGATTTCATCAAAGTCGGCAACATATTGGTCGGGAGTCAACGGGAGTTCGTCCGCATAATACCATACACCGGTACGGGAGTTATCCTTCTTATACGTATAATAGGCATAACCCACCAGTCCGCCAAACGCCAGCAGAAGCACCAGCACAACAATTCCTGCGATTTTCAATACCTTTTTCCAAATAAGACCATTGTTTTCCATCGATAGTAGCTTTTTATCATTAAAAATTTTATTTCTCTTTTTTCTTTTTAAATCCCCATGGTGGTAATAATAGGCGGTTGATACGGTGGAAAAGAAAATCCGTTTTTTCTTGCAGAAATGGGTTATGAGTCTCCTGCCTCCGGTTATCACCAGCTTATCAACGGACGAAGACGAGGTGAAAGGCTGATAATAAGCCCTCTTCCGTCTGTTATCAACATTCTGTTTATAACGTGCAAAGTTAATAACTTTCGTAAAATAACCTGCGGAAAAGATGCTGAAAAACCGGTTGAAGAATGGAGAGAAAAAAATGGCTATCTTTTTTGCATTATTCATAACTGGCAGCGCATATAGTTTCTTTTGAATCGTGCAAGAAAAAGTTTTCATTTTCTTTTCATCGAGTTTCCACATGTTTTCAACGGTTGTTAACCGCTCTATAAACGGAAAAGGGGCGCTTTGAACAAGACGGGCCGCACTTCGGTAGAATATTCGGGCGAGCTTGATGTTTCTGCCCTTGATTTGTCGTATCTTTGTGCAGCAATTTTAATACATTCAACTTATGGAGCATCGTAAACTGAAGATTACCGAACTGAACCGCATCAGTGCCGAAGAGTTCAAGAGGGCCGACAAACTGCCTCTGGTTTTGATACTTGACAACGTGCGCAGCCTGCACAACATCGGTTCGGTTTTCCGTACGTCCGATGCTTTCCGTGTGGAGTGCATCTATCTGTGCGGCATTACGGCCACTCCTCCCCATCCCGAGATGCACAAGACGGCGTTGGGAGCCGAATTTACGGTCGACTGGAAGTATGTTAATAACGCGGTTGAAGCTGTTGATAACTTGCGCAGGGAAGGCTACGTCGTGTTTTCGGTGGAGCAGGCCGAAAACAGCATCATGCTGGAAGACATGCGGTTGAAGCAGGGGAAACGCTATGCCGTGGTGTTGGGCAACGAAGTGAAGGGTGTCCAACAGGAAGTGATTGACCATAGCGACGGTTGCATCGAAATCCCCCAATATGGCACCAAGCATTCGCTGAACGTGTCGGTAACGGCAGGTATCGTTATTTGGGACTTGTTCAAACAACTTAAAACATTGTAATTTTCTGTCTCTTTATAGGAAGATCATCTGAGATATCTTACTAAGTGAAGCTTGTTCCCAATAGAGGAAACAGTTGTTACCTTTATAAGGTAACGGTCGTTTCCTATAATGGTAACGGCTGTTTCCAAATGCTGGAAACGATTGTTTCTATGTATAGGGAACGGAGGAAAGAAGCCGCTTGTAGGGGGCAGCATGGTTCATAAGTTATGAACAGAACTAATCATTTGATTTATAGCGAACTGTTTTCTTCTTATTTGAATAGTTAACCGCTGTTTCAACAAGATATAAACATGAATCAGAGTTGTCCGCTCTCTACCAGCAGAATGACACGTTCGGTCAGAGCATCATCGCCTGTAGCATCGTATTCCTTCTTCAGACTGGCACCGAAGAGGGCGGCAAACGTCTGATAGAAACCTGCACGGAAAGTGCCAAGAAAAGCTTTCACCAGTTCATAACCTGTGGAGTGGGTTTGTCTGTCCACCAGCTTTATCAACAGCTTTCCTTGCGAGAAGGTGAGCTTCTTCATGCGGGGCATGTATTGTTCCTTCAGGCTTTTTTCAACCCGCTTCAGGTGTTTCGATCTTTCTTTGGGAGGAAGTGTCTGCAGGTATTCATAGGTTTCGATGACAATCTTGTTGACTTCTTTGGCAATGGGTAAAACCTTTTTGACATCGCGTACCAGTTTGTAGTATTGCGTGCGTGCTCTTTTATTCTTGAATTTTAAAGGTTTGAATATATAGACGGTTGGCAACTTTATATAAGGGATGGTGTCGCCTTCGTAAACGGTCATGGGGGTGAGATACACCTTGTTGGGTTGTTGGTTCTTCTGTTGGGCATAACTGCTGAAGGTGGCAGTTATCAACAGGATAAGGGTTAATATGAAAAGTTTTCCGTTCACGCTACAAAAGTACACCATTCTTTGAAATCTTTTTTGAATACCTTTCTTTTTCCTTGCATTGTTAACTTATTTAAGGTAACTTCGTTGGCGCATAAACAAAAAAATACATCGGTCCTATGAAAAACATAAAGATAGGGATGTGGTTGCTGATAGGATTGATTACTTCTGCCGTAAAGGCACAGAATACCAATCTGATGCTTTGGGAGGAGAACTTGGAGCAGCTGGCTACCGAAGTTGGAAGTACGGATTGGGAGGACGAACTGGAGGAACTTTCCCATCGGCTGACTCAGAAACTGAACTTAAACACGGCTACACGACAACAGCTGGAGATGTTTCCTTTCCTGTCGGACATTCAGGTGGAAAACCTGTTGGCATACGTGTATGTGCATGGCGATATGCAGACGTTGTACGAACTCCAACTGGTGGAGGAGATGGACAAGGCGACTATTGAACGGCTGCTTCCTTTCGTCTGTGTGGCTCCTTCACGTAAGGAAGAGAGGTTTCCTTCGTTAAGGCGTATTTTGAAGTATGGAAAACACGAGGTGACGGCTCGCTTCGATGTGCCTTTCTATACGCGCAAGGGGTATGAGAAAAATTATTTGGGGCCGTCGCTCTATCATTCGTTACGTTACAGTTTCCGTTATGGCGACCGTCTGCAAGTGGGTGTGACGGGCGAGAAAGATGCAGGCGAACCTTTCTTTGCCTTGCACGACCGTCAGGGATACGACTATTATTCCTTCTATCTGCTGATGAAGGATTGCGGACGCTTGCAGACCTTGGCCGTGGGCAACTATAAAGCCAGCTTCGGACAGGGATTGGTGTTGGGCAATAGTTTCGGATTGGGCAAGACTTTCTCGCTGGCAACCACTGAAAATCGTGCGGAAGGTTTTCGCAAGCACAGCTCGTCGGACGAATACAATTACTTCAGAGGGGTGGGGGCTACCGTCCGTCTGGCTTCCCGTTGGCAGGCATCGGCTTTCTATTCGCATCGGCGGATGGACGGCGTCGTGGAGGACGGTGAAATCACTTCCATTTATAAGACAGGCTTGCATCGCACGGAAAGCGAGGCGGCCAAGAAGCATGCCTTCGTGATGCAGGTAGCAGGAGGAAACGTTTCTTACGAAAATGCTCATCTGAAAGTGGGCATGACGGGTGTATATTATTTCTTTGACCGTCCTTATGAACCGAATTTAAGAAAATACGCCCGCTATAATTTGCGAGGCAATCATTTCTATAACGTGGGTATGGATTATAAACTTCGTTTGGGCAGGTTTGCTTGGGTAGGGGAGGCGGCCAAAGGAAAACAGGGTTATGCTTTTCTCAATCAGTTGCGCTATCAGGTGGCCAGTAACTATAAAGTGATGCTTATCCATCGCTTCTATTCCTACGACTATTGGGGGATGTTTGCCCATTCGTTTGGAGAAAGCAGTGCTTTGCAGAACGAAAACGGCTGGTTTCTGGGCGGCGAAGCATCGCTTTTCGCCCGATGGCGTTTCTTTGGTGCGATCGACCTCTTTTCGTTTCCCTGGTGGAAGTATCGCATCAGCAAGCCTTCGCAAGGAGTGGACGGCCTGTTTCAAGCTACGTTCACACCCAACAAGCGATGGTCGATGTATGCTAACTATCGCTTCAAGCGGAAAGAAAGGGACGTGACGGGTAGCGGAGGAGAAACTATATTGCCCACTTATCATCACAAAGTGCGCTATCGACTCAACTACGCGCAAGGCATTTGGAGCTTGCGTACCACGCTTGATTACAATCATTTCAGACAGCCTTCACTCCAATATAGCCAAGGATGGCAGGCGACGCAATCGTGTAGTGTACGATTGCCTTTCTTTCCTTTGGCCGCTTCGTTGCAAGGCACCTATTTCCATACCGACGATTATGATTCGCGCGTCTATGCCTACGAGAAAGGATTGCTCTATACCTTCTATACGCCTTCGTTCTATGGTCGCGGCTTTCGTTTCTCTGCTCACTTGCGCTATGATGTCCGTGACTGGCTGATGGTGATAGCCAAGTTCGGACAAACCATTTATCAGGACAGAAATGAGATAAGTTCGGGCAACGACCTGATACGTGGAAATAAAAAGTCGGACCTGCAAGTGCAAGTCCGACTGAAATTCTAACGCATGAAGAGCATGTTTATTTCTTCAAGAAATCATCTCTGTATGGGCTGAAGCAATCAATGAGAAGGCCTGGTTCGAGGCATACGCAACCATGCATCACGTTGGGCTCCATGTAGAGTGCGTCGCCAGCCTTTACCACTTTCTTTTCGTCGCCGATGGTAAATTCGAATGCACCGCTTGCCACATAAGTCACTTGTGTGTGCTTATGAGTATGAGCTGTTCCGATACCTCCTTTTTCAAATTTAACCTTGACCATCATGATGTCTTCGTTGTAACCTACAATCTGGCGGGTTACACCTTCGCCTGCAGGTTCCCATTCCATGTCATTTTCGTACATGAATACGTTGCTGTGATTGTTCATTTCTTTTTGATTTTGTTGTTGCGTACAGCTGCTTGTGGCAAACAGAGCCGACAAGGCGAATACGGATACAAGTGTTTTGATTTTCATAATAGTATGTATTTAAAATAAGAATTTGAAACTTGTGTGTCTTTTCTATGAAGTCCGGATGTAGTGCATGTATCCTCATTTGATGAAATAAAACATGAAGATAATCCAATGGGTGTGACAAATGACAGAAGATAATCTTTTGTGTATTTCATTTCTTTCTAAATAAGCGTATTATCAATTAGTTGCAAATGAACGAATAATATTGCATCTTTCCAAGGTTTCTCTTCTTTTATAGATTTTTTTTTGTGATTTTTTTTAAGTTATCTATCTTTGCTTCATTGTTAATGTTGAGTTTATATGACTGTTATCTATCCTTCGCCCATCTTCGGGCCTGTTCACTCCCGCCGCTTGGGAGTGTCGCTGGGTATCAACCTGATGCCTGCCGACGGTAAGTTGTGTACGTTCAACTGCATTTATTGCGAATGTGGCTTCAATGAAGATTTCCGTCCGAAGCTTCCCCGTCCGACGCGTGAGGAAGTGCGCCAGGCGCTCGAAGCCCGCCTGCAGGATATGAAGGCCAACGGTCCTGCGCCCGATGTACTGACCTTTGCCGGCAACGGAGAGCCGACGGCCCATCCTCACTTTGCCGAAATTATCGACGATACGCTGGCTCTGCGCGACCGCTATTTTCCGAATGCCAAAGTCAGTGTGCTCAGCAACTCCACCTTTATCCACAAGCCTGCTGTCTTTGCCGCGCTCAACAAGATAGACAACAACATCTTGAAGCTCGACACGGTGGATGAGGACTACATCCGCGACCTCGACCGTCCGACGGGCAAGTATGCCGTGGCTGACATCATCGAGGGCATGAAGGCGTTCAAAGGCCGCTGCATCATTCAGACGATGTTCCTCAAGGGAGGTTATCAGGGCAGGGATATGGACAACACGTCCGACAAATACGTGCTTCCCTGGCTGGAGAAGGTAAAGGAGATAGCTCCCCGCCAGGTGATGATTTATACTATCGACCGCGAAACACCCGACCACGACCTGCTGAAAGCTACACACGAAGAGCTCGACCGCATTGCCGCACTGGTAAAGGAAGCGGGGATTGAGGTGAGTGTTTCGTACTGAGTCTTTATTAGTTCCACTCTTTCCAATTGTATGTGGCTTCCACTCGTTTCTCCATATCGTCGGGCAAGGCGGGGAAGAAGTCGATACCTGTGATACGCTCCACTTGGTCAACGGAGTTGATGTAGCTGTCCAGCGGATGGTTGCCCGAGGTGTTCTTGTAGATGAAACCAATGGCACGAGGAGGGCGGCTGTCAGCGCACAGGATGACCTTGAAGAAGGCTTCGGGCACGGTCACTTTGTGCTCTTTTCCGATGGTGCGATGTTTCTGATTGTAGAGGATAGGGCCGCAAACGATGTAGATGTGTCCTTCCTGTTCGGCCCACACGCGGCAGCAGTCTTCCAGTTCTTTCCAGTCGCCGCGGTTCAGGTTGTGGTGCTGGGGACAGATGTTGGTCATATAGAAACTCTCCTGCATGGCACGCCAATGCCAGCGGTTGTCGGCGGCGGGGCACATGTGGCCGCGGTCCCAGCCCGAACCTTTGTAGTCGTCGGTAGTGACGGCCTCACTCTCGGGCAGGTTGGGGTCGGGCAGGAATTTGTCTGTGCGGCTTTCGCGCTCCACTAGCTTGTCGCGGTTCAGCTCCCACGCCACCCAGTTGGGCAAATTCAATGTACGGTTATAAGATACGGTATATCCTTTGCGCTTCAGGATAGTTTCATCCGCGCCTTTCATCGGGGCGGGGATTTCAAGGCCTTGGGCGTCGGAGAGGTTTGTTTGTGTTTCAGATTTGTCTGTCTGTACGGCAGACTTTATACCTTCCGGCAGGTGGTCGAGGCTGATGAGCCCCGATTGCCAGGCATTGCTCAGCGGGCCGTAACCGATGAAGGCGGCACACACCAGCAGGATGAGGTACAGCAGACCTTTGGAGTCTTTCTTCTTCGTTTTTCTTTTGGGCATGACGATGAGTTTGTTCAGGCTCCAAAGGTAGTGAAAGTCGAAAGCAGAAAAAACAAGCTTGCTTGATTTTTTTGTTGAGGTGCATAAGGGTCAATTTTAATGTCATCCTGAACGAAGTGAAGGATCTCAATACACAAACAACTGCTTTCGAGATTCTTCGCTTTGCTCAGAATGACAAAATGTTAGATTTGAGGTATCCTCAACATTTGCGTCACTTCATCGGCTCCACCGTGTATCCTTGAGCTTCGAGCAGCTTCAACAGGCCGCGGGAGCCGGGCAGATGGCCGGCGCCTACCACGAACAGGGTGGGGGCCTGCTTCATGATGTTGGGTAACTGGCGGGCCCAGTCGGCATTGCGGTCGAATATCAGTGCATCTTCCTCTTGGGGGGTGCTGTCGCAGGAGTCGTTTTGTTTCTCTTCCATGATTTCAAGTAGGGTGTCAAGGTCCTGGTTCATATACGCCTTTGTCATACGTTGGGCCTGCAGGATGGCGTAGTCGATGGTGGTAGCCGCACAATAGAGCAGGTGGGCCTGGCGTTGCAAGCTCTGCGAACGGTAGAGGATATCTATCTGTTGCTCCATGCTCTCCAGCCCTCCTACCTTCTTTCCAGCTTGCTTGGCCTGCGCCTGAAACCAGGTGTCGAGTTGTTCTTGCGGATTAAAACCTTTTACGGACTTGGCGGCCAGTGCTACGGACAGCTGGGTAGTGAGGGCGGCGGGTTTCAGCTTGTCGAACAGAGCAAGGTCCATGCCGATGTATGTCTTCACGACCGAAGCGATGCTGTCGTATTCGGCCGGTGCGAAGAGGCTTTTCAGCGTGGTGTCGGCTGGCAGCATCATGGCCTGCTGCATCTTCATCAGCATGTCGGGCTTCATGGCGTTCTCCATAATGAGTTCGCCATAGACCTGTTGCGTTTCGTCCATTGCCTGCTTCATGCCTGCGATGCTGTCTTTGATGCTGAGGGGAGCCAGGTGGTGCGTACCCATGACGTACGAGGGTCGGTCGAGGCCGTTGCCCGATATTTTCCATAACAGTTGCGCCTGGGCGCCGAGGGCGATGCAAAGGAGCATCACAAGTACGAGTGTCTTTTTCATTATAGTGTTCTTTGGGGATTAATGGTTCTTTTTATAGATTGGTCGCAGAAGAGAGAGGTTTCTTGCAACTTCTCCGGCTTTTTATTTCAGCGCTTCGTTCGGGTTGAAGCTTTCCGTCTGTTGGAGAATATAGTCCTGGCGGGCGTCGCTCCACACGTAGGTCTTCTTGTCCGTCACCTGTCCCTGCGCGTTGTAGGTGAAGTCCATCTTGAAGAGGCGCTTCAAGTATTTGCCGTCTTCCACACTGAACACTTCCTTGTTCGTCAGCCGGTTGTTTTCCATCTTTACGTTATATACTAAGTTGGTAGATACGCCTGCGGCCGAAATCAGTGAGGCCATGATGAGATTGGTAATCATATTCGTTTCAGTTTTATGAGTTAGACATTTCTATTTCTTTGTTTCGATGTCGCAAAGGTAGGGCGGCGCGGTGGGGATTCAGGTTAACGTTACGTTAAGTTTAGGTTAAGGTTGTTGTCTGTGAAAGGCGGCTTTGTTTTCTGTCAGGACATTGCTTTCTTTGGTGCAAAGCATTGCTTTCTTTGATGGAAAACATTGCTTCTTTTTCGGGAAGTCATTTAATTTGCTTTTCGGCTTCATGGGAGGGAAAATGATAAAAAATCGCCGGCCGCGTATAGTTTTCGGGCCGCATTGTGGTCTAACAAGTAAAAACAGCAACGGAATGAATGCGAAAGAACAACAATTCATAACTGTCATCCGAGAGCATGAGCGGACCATCTACACCGTCTGCTACATGTTTTCGAGTGATACGGATGAGGTGAACGACCTCTATCAGGACATCCTCGTCCGCTTATGGCAGGGCTTCGATGCCTTCGAGGGGAAGAGCGACATCAAGACGTGGATTTACCGCGTCAGTCTGAACTATTGTATCAACTTCAGCAACCGTCGGAAGAAGCGGCGCGAACGGCTGGACTTGGGCGCAGGTTTCCCTTCGGAAGGAAGAAGTCTGGAAAAGAATTTGCAAATAAAGCAGCTTTATAAGCGGATCAATGCACTGGGACTGGTGGACAGAAGCGTGGTCCTGTTGTGGCTCGAAGGCCTGAGCTACGACGAGATTGGCGCTATCCTGGGCATTTCTGTCAAGAACGTCTCGTTCAAGCTGGTCCGTATCAAGGAACAACTCAAAAAAATGTCTAACATCTAAAAGTATGAATCGTATGGAAATCAATATCGAAAAAGAAATTCAGACGCTGAAATCGGAGTATAACGTGTTTAAGGAAGGGCTGGAAAAACAGGAAATGCTGAACGAAAAGTTCTTCAAATCCCTTAGAAGGCGCCCTGCGATGGCTATCAGCAAGGAAATCAAGGACCGGATGTTGGGTGATATCGTGACAATACCCACGATTATCGTGATTTGTATCAACATAGACTGGCCCCTGCTGTTTGGCATATTGGTGTCGTTGTGGGCTTTGATTGATTTGGGTGTCAGCCTGTGGGTCAGTCGCAAGCTGGGTATGGATCATCTGCTGGACGACGATGTGCGGACGGTGACAGGCAAGATTGCCGGTTATCGCAAATTCTATGCAGGGTCACTCATTGCCGCCATAATTCCCCTGACGGCTATGGTCACCTATATCTTTATGCGCTTGTATGCCTTGGCGGACGATGCTGCTACCGTACAGCTCATCACCGTGTCGGGCATTGTTTCCATCCTTGTTGCCATTGCGATAACCCTATTGCAATATAAAAAGCACGTGAGAAAGTGCAGGGAACTGCTGGATCAGTTCGAGGAATAGTGGTCGATATAGAAATCTTTTCTATGGGATGGTTATGGATCTTCTCAAAAAAGAAGAGGATGTATCAAATATAGATAGACTGACTTCCTGTTATTTTAGGCACGGATTACGCGGAAAAACGGGGAATATGTATAGATATTAATCCGTGAAATCCGTGTAATCCGTGCCTAAAGAAAGCGAACTCCCATTTTGATACATCTTCTTCTTTTTTATATGCAGAGGTCGTCTGTTTACAACAGCTTCTTGGCCCGCTCCAATGCTACGTTGATGTTGGGGCAGATGTTCTCCTCACCCAGCAGTTCGTAGAAGCCCGATTTTTCCAGTACCTTGTGTACCTTCTCGTTGACGCCTGAGAGGACGATGGTTATCTTTTCCTTCTGCGACATGCGGCAGAGGCTTTCCAGGTTGTGGATACCCGTAGAGTCGATGAACGGCACCTTACGCATGCGGATGACCCGTACCTTGGGCCGGTCGCCTAATTGGGCCATGGTTTCTTCAAACTTGGTGGCGATGCCGAAGAAGTAGGGGCCGTTAATTTCATATACTTCCACACCTTTCGGAATTATCAGATGCTCCTCGTGAGTGGCGATATCCGATTCCTTGCTGGGGTCTATCTCGTCTTTGATGACCGAGATTTCCGTTGTTTCCATCACGCGGCGCATGAAGAGCACGCAGGCAATGACCAGACCTATCTCGATGGCCACGGTCAGGTCGAAAATGACAGTCAGGAAGAAGGTGATGAGCAGTACCGTGACATCCGACTTCGGATTGCGGAGCAGTGCTTTGAACGTGCGCCAGCCGCTCATGTTGTAGGATACTACAACCAGTACGCCCGCCAGACAGCCCATGGGGATGTATTGGGCCAGCGGCATGAGCAGCAGCAGGATGAGCAGCAATACCAACGCATGTATCATGCCGGCTACGGGCGACTTACCGCCGTTGTTAATGTTGGCCATCGTACGTGCAATGGCTCCCGTAGCGGGGATACCGCCGAAGAGCGGTGTTACCATATTGGCTACACCCTGGGCAATGAGTTCGGTGTTCGAGTCATGTTTGTCGCCAATCATACCGTCGGCTACAGCAGCCGAGAGCAGCGACTCGATGGCGCCCAGCACAGCAATGGTCACGGCTACAGGAAAGAGGTTCTTCACCGCCTCCCAATCCAATGCAGGGATAGCAGCGTCGGGCAGCTCGGCGCGGATGCTGAAACGGTCGCCGATGGTGTCGATGCAGGTGATGCCGCCGTAAGTCTTCATCAGCCAGACGGCCACGGTTACCACCACGATGGCGATGAGTGAGCCGGGTATTTTCTTCGAGAACTTGGGCGTCAGGGCAATGATGGCGATGCTCACCACGCTCACCAGCGTATTCCACCAGTTCACTGTGTCGAAGTGACGGAAGTACACCAGCCATTTGCCTACGAAGTCGCCCGGTACCTTTTCACCACCAAACTGAAGGCCGAATACATCGGCCACCTGTGTGGTGAAGATAGTGACGGCGATACCGCTCGTAAAGCCCACGATGATGGGATAGGGGATGAACTTGATGACCGCTCCCAGCTTGAATACACCCAGCAGCACCAGGATGACACCTGCCATCAGTGTGGCCACGATGAGGCCTGCTTCACCATATTGTTGGATGATGCCGTAGATGATGACGATGAACGCACCTGTAGGTCCGCCAATCTGTACCTTGCTGCCACCCAGCAGGGAGATGATGAAACCCGCGATGATGGCGGTTACAATACCTTTCTCGGGCGATACACCCGACGCAATGCCGAAAGCAATGGCTAATGGAAGGGCTACGATGCCCACAATGATACCGGCCATGAGGTCGGCCATAAACATTTCTTTAGAATAATTCTTCAGCGCCGTATAGAGTTTCGGCTTGAATTCGAACGCTTTCATTTTCTGTTTAATAGAAATTTATTTTACCTATTGAGTTTGTTGTGATTTCAAAAAAACAGGTTGCAAATTTAGGTAAAATAAAGCAAATAGTTGCTATTGCTCCGCTTTTTTTGTGAATATACAGCCGATAGTATCTGTTTTGTGTAGAAGATTGGGGTATTTTTGTGAACTTTAAATGGGTTTCGTTTGTTTGTTTAATAATCTGGTTAGGAGTGTAAATCATAACTTGCCTCCTGATAGATTTTATTTATGAAGTGATAGAAAAATCCGATAGATAGTTGTGAGAGGTATTTGAAGTCTTTTTCCTACATTTGCAACATAAGAAATCAACAAGAACAAAATATTAACCCTTTTAAAACTGAATGATTATGACTAAGAGTATCAAAGGAACCCGCACAGAGAAGAATCTGATGACTTCGTTTGCCGGCGAATCGCAGGCACGTATGCGTTACACTTACTTTGCCAGTGTAGCCAAGAAGGAAGGTTACGAACAGATTGCCGCTATCTTCATGGAGACAGCCGATCAGGAGAAGGAGCACGCCAAGCGCATGTTCAAGTGGCTCGAAGGCGGTATGGTAGAGATTACGGCCAGCTATCCCGCAGGAGTTATCGGTACAACACTTGAAAATCTTCAGGCAGCCGCTGCCGGCGAGCACGAAGAGTGGTCGCTCGACTATCCCAAGTTTGCCGACATTGCTGACGAAGAAGGTTTCCCCGAAATCGCCTTGATGTACCGCAACATCGCCGTAGCCGAGAAGGGACACGAAGAGCGCTATCAGGCATTTGTAAACAACATCCAGAACGCTACTGTATTCGCCAAGGAAGGTGAAGTGGTTTGGCAGTGCCGCAACTGCGGATTCATCTATGTAGGCAAGGAAGCTCCCGAGCTGTGCCCCGCCTGCCAGCACCCGCAGGCTTATTTCGAGGTAAAGAAGGAAAACTGGTAATGCTGAAATAGTTATAAGAAAAAAGTGCCAAGAGACTTGTATTGGGTTCTTGGCACTTTTTTCTTATTCTATCACACCGGCCCATCCGCCATTGCGTACTAATTTCAGAGTCATTTTTGTGGAATGGTTAACTTCTATTTCCTTCTTTTTATAGTCCATGGCCTGTCTGTCTGCGTTAATGCCGTCTTCAAAATAGGTAAGATGCCGTCTTTCACCTTTGGGAAGGAAGTCTAAATTGAGCTCCAACGAACGTCCTTCATCATTCGTAATGGCGCCTATGTACCATTTATCACCACTACGGCGGGCTATCAATACATATTCGCCCACTTTCGCATCAAGTACCTTTGTCTCATCCCAAACAACCGGAACATTGGCAATAAACTCTGTACATGGACGCTCGCGATAGTAATAAACCGGATTATCCGCCAACATTTGAAGTCCACTTTCAAACACGACAAACAACGCCATCTGATAAGCGCGGGTTCCCGAACCCATGGCATTGGCCCGCGTGGAACGGTTGTCTTCAGGCTGGGCGGAGAACATGGAACCGGGAGTAAAATCCATCGGGCCGACGGTGTTGCGCATGAAAGGTAAGTAAATGCTATTAGCAGGTTTGCAATTGCCTCCTTGCTCCATTCCCAATACTCCTTCATAAGACAATACATTGGGGTATCGGCGTTCCAATCCGGCCGGCTTGAAAGCACCATGGAAGTCTATGACCAATTTATGCTTGGCCGCTTCTTTAGCTACCCGTTCATAAAAGTTTACCATCCATTGGTCACTGCGGTCCATAAAATCAATCTTCAGCCCTGCAATTCCCCACTCTGCCAGGGTCTTGAATAAATTAAAATGATTTTCTACAGTCAACCAAGTCATCCATAAGATGATTTTTACGTTGCGTTCTTTCCCATATCGGATTAGTTCCTTGAGGTCTATCGTGGGATTGGGCGTGAATGGGTCTCGGGTGCTTTTGGCCCAGCCCTCATCCATAATGATGTAGGGTATGCCAAACGTTGACGCGAAATCAATATAATATTTATAAGAATCCATGTTATAGCCTGAACGGAAGTCTACTCCATACAGGCGGGCGTCATGCCACCATTCCCAACTGACTTGTCCAGGATTTATCCAACTGAAGTCTTCCAACTCGCAAGGGGAGGATAAGTTATAGACCATTTCGTTGGAGACAATCTCTCGGTCGTCGTTCGTGATTACAAACAGTCGCCACGGGAAGTTCCGGGTGCCGGAAGTCTTGGCGATGTAGTTGGCTTCCTTTAAAATCTTTAGACTGCGGTCTCCGTCTTCACCGAATTCCAACGGATATTTCGGGAATAGCGAGTGCATTCCGTTGGTTCCCGTACTTTTCAGAAACATACATGGATAATCTTGCAGGTCGGCTTCTGAGATCAGAACCTTGTAGCCGGTTTTTGCCTCCAGCAAAACCGGCAGGTAACTCATGCGGTCCGTCTCTTTATAATCTTTGGTGTGAATATGCGTATAGGGGTATTCGTAGGATGTCTTGAAACTTTCCGGTTGTGACAAATGTGCCAGATAGTCGCCGGGAAAATGAATGGTGAGATCTTCATTCAGCACCTTTATCTCGCCCTTTTTATCGAGTATGAAGCGATAGGCTACACCTGTGTCGAATACCCGGAACTCTACGGCATAGTTTCCGGCAAAACTCATGCGCAAGGTGTTGCAATGGTTTCTTACGAAAGCATTCTTCAACGGGATTTCCCGTTTTACGGTTTCATCTATCGCGCCGCGCTTCACGCGCCGTAATTTCGGGTTTTCTCCTAATGTTTCATCGGAGAGGTGCAAAGTCAAGGAGCAGTTTTGAAGAATTAATTCATCGCCTGCGTAAATGGAATAATAGATTTTGTCGCTTACGTTGATAGTTACATTCAGGTTCCCGTCAGGAGATTGGACGTTGATAGGCTTGGCTATCGCGCTACTTGAAATCAGCCCGATGAGGAAGGTGGTCAATGATATAATAATCTTATTCATAATTTATAGGTTAAAAAAAGATTTGCCAGCCAATGGGTGGTTTTCATGATATGTTTAAATTTGTTTTTATAAATGAAGGGAATGTTTTTGGCTGATTGCGATTAATGTTTACAATCGGCTGTCATTTCTTCTTTCCGTCGGCCTCGTCGGCATGGTGCGGATAGTCGATGGTGTAGTGCAGGCCGCGGCTCTCCTTGCGCTCCATGGCCTGCTTCGTGATGAGATAGCCCACGTTGATCATGTTGCGCAGTTCGCACAGCTCGCGCGTGGCCTTGCAGCGCTTGAAGAGGCGTTCGGTCTCCTCGTAGAGGATGTCCAGGCGGTTCCAGGCGCGGGTGAGGCGCACGTTGCTGCGCACGATGCCCACGTACGACTCCATAATCTGGTTCACCTCCTTCATGCTCTGCGTGATGAGCACGCGTTCCTCGCCCGTGATGGTACCCTCATCGTTCCATTCGGGGATGTCTTCGTTGAAGTCGTAACGCTCCAGCACGCTCAGGGCATGCTTGGCAGCCGCGTCGGCATAGACCACGGCTTCGATGAGCGAGTTCGAGGCCAGGCGGTTGCCACCGTGCAGGCCCGTGCACGAACATTCACCGATGGCGTAGAGGCGGCGGATGCTGCTCTGCCCGTCGAGGTCCACCTTGATGCCTCCGCAGAGGTAGTGGGCGGCGGGCGCTACGGGGATGTAGTCCTTCGTGATGTCAATGCCGATGCTGAGGCACTTCTGGTAGATGTTGGGGAAGTGGCGCTTCGTCTCTTCCGGGTCCTTGTGGGTAACGTCCAGATAGACGTGGTCCTCGCCGCGGAGCTTCATCTCGTTGTCGATGGCGCGGGCCACGATGTCGCGCGGGGCGAGCGACAGGCGCGGGTCATACTTCTGCATGAACTCCTTGCCGTCCATCGTGCGGAGCACGCCGCCGTAGCCGCGCATGGCCTCGGTGATGAGGAACGAGGGGCGGTCGCCCGGATGGTAGAGGGCCGTGGGGTGGAACTGGATGAACTCCATGTCCTTCACCGCTCCCTTGGCGCGATAGACCATGGCGATACCGTCGCCCGTGGCCACCAGCGGGTTGGTGGTGTGGCGGTAAACGGCCTCACAACCTCCCGTAGCCATGACGGTGATTTTGGAGAGGAAGGTGTCCACCTCGCCCGTGGCTTCGTTCAGCACATAGGCGCCATAGCACTTGATGCCCGGCGTGTAGCGCGTCACGATGATGCCCAGATGATGCTGCGTGATGATTTCCACCGCATAGTGGTCGGTGAATATGCTGATGTTGGGATGCCGCTTCACGGCTTCGATGAGCGAAGTCTGTATCTCGGCTCCCGTGTTGTCCTTGTGGTGCAGGATGCGGAACTCCGAGTGCCCGCCTTCCTTGTGCAGGTCGAAGGTTCCGTCTTCCTTCTTGTCGAAGTTCACCCCCCAGTTGATGAGCTCCTTGATCTGTTCGGGTGCGTTGCGCACCACCTTCTCCACGGCGGCGCGGTCGCTGATCCAGTCGCCCGCTATCATGGTGTCTTCGATGTGCTTGTCGAAGTTGTCCACGGCCAGATTGGTCACCGAGGCGATACCTCCCTGTGCAAAATACGTGTTGGCCTCTTCCATTCCGGCCTTACAGATGAGGGCTACCGTCCCCTTTTCCGCCACTTTCAGGGCGAAGCTCATACCGGCTATTCCAGAGCCGATGACGAGGAAATCGAACTTTCTTACCATAGTAGTATATATTAGCAATTGCAAATCTACAAAATAAGTGCGTTGTTTGTGCGCTTTGCCGCCGAAAATCCATACCTTTACCGCAAAAAAGGAGAAACGATGGACAGAGTATTCCATGCCCGTGTGGGTGCGGCCCGTTATCTGGCGCTGCTTATGTTTACGTTCATGCTGGTTTATTGCCTGTGGGTGAAGTACATCTTGATAGCTGTGCTATGGGGTATCCTGTTGCTCCATTTCATCGAAAAGATCATTCATACCACCTATACGCTGACTGCCGACGGGCGGCTGTTCGTTTACGAAGGCCGTTTCTCACGCCGTCGTGAGCGCTCGCTGGCCGAGGTGGTGTCGGTGGAGCGCCGTTCGTCCATGCAGGTGGCGGGCCGTGCGCTGGTGCGCTATGTGCTGGTAGTCTATAAAGATGGCAGGCACGATGCTCTCCAGCCCGTCAACGAAGAAGAATTCATACGTGCGTTGGAGAAGAGGAAGCGGGAGATGGCTTCCTGACACGGTGCTTCCTGACCTCCTGACACAGTGCTTTCTCAGGGTGTCAGGAAGTGCTTTCTTAGGAGGTGACGAAGCACTGCGTGAGACCCTCAGGAAGCACTTCGTCAGAAAGCCCCGCCGGCTTCATTTCATAAAGAGTTTTAATTTGTGCCTTTTGTCGAGCAGTTTTTTTACAGTCCGTACGTCTATTTTTTAAAACAAGTCATACGGATATGAATTTGAATTGTGCCATTTTGCATGCTGATGGAGAGGTTGTACGTAGGTTGGAGGAATATATCGGCAAGGTGCCATTTCTGTCCTTACGCGGTACGTATGACAATCCGCTCGAAGCATTGAAAGATTATTATGAAGTGAAGGTCGAAGTCTATTTCATCGGTATCTGTGCCGCCGAGGAAGGCGGGATAGGGGGAATGGACTTCAGCCGGATGTTGTCTTTGCCCACCCGTGTCATCTTTGTGGCCGACACTGACCGCTATGCCGCCGAGTGTTTCCGCCTCGACGCGCTTGATTACCTGACGGGTTGTTTCGACTTTTCGGTCTTTTTCCAGTCGGTCAGCAAGGCGGCCCGTTGGTTTACCCTCCAGTCGGAACCCTCGGCAGGAAGTGGAAAGAAGCCGGTAACCGACGCACCGCAAGTGCTTTATGTGAGGTCCGACAGCCGCATCGTGAGGCTGACGTTCAAGGAAATCCGCTACATCGAGGCCTTGGGCGATTATGTAAAGATTTACACGCAGACGGATGCAAGGGCTATCATGAGTCTCTGTAGCATGAAGTGTATGGAGGAGCGGCTTCCGGAGGGTGAATTCATCCGTGTGCACCGTTCTTTCATCGTGCGCAAGAGTTATATCGACACCATCGGTTCCAATACTGTTGTGGTGGGAGGTAAGGAGATTCCCATTGGCAACGCCTATCGTGAACAGGTGAAACGTTATGTGGCAAGGCTCTCTGTCCTGTAGCCTGTCTTTTCCGTATCTTATTTTATTTTGGTCCTGATTATCCTTTCTTCGAATGTCAGGTTCAGGTTCAGGCTGAAGCGGCTTTCTTGCATCAGATTGTCGCGCAGATTGACTTGCTGGCGCCAGGTAGCTCCCAGCGACAGGAATGAATAGCGCACGGGAAAACTGACTCCGATGTTGCCCTCCAGATAGTACATCTTTCCTCCTTTCAAGTTGATATATGAATTGCTGATACCGATGCCTGCCATCAGTTCGGTAGAGCGCGGTTTCCGTGGTTCGGTGAGGTAGATGGTGCCGACATTCAGCTTATGTTGGTTTTCGTATTTCATTGAGGTATAGGCCGACGTGTTGCGACTCCAGTCCACATAGTTGTAGTCCATTGTGACAGTCCAGTGTTCGCTGCTGGTGGTCAGTCCGGCACCGATGTGCATGGGCAGGTACTGCGTACGGCTGTGGTAACTTTTGTCCATATCCTCACTGGTTGACGAGTTGGAGTAGGTCAGGCGGTTGTCGTGCCCTATCTTCAGCGAGGGGGCAAACACTGCTCCCACTTCCCAGCTTCTACCCGGGCCGCCGAAACGGTAGTGCAGGCCGAAGTCTGTATAAAACGCCCGCTTGGACGATTCGTAGCTGACTGTGGCGTTCTCCTGCGTTTCGCTCTGCGTCACTGTTCCCAGTATCATGCCCAGGTTGATGCCTATCGAGAGGTGTCGTGTCAGGGCGAAGGCATTGGTCACGTAGCATCGGTAGAGCCCACCCGTGCCCTCGAAGGTCGAGTAGAGATACTCGCCCGGCATACCTTCCACTTCTTCTTCGGTCTGGATGAGATAACCCACACTGCTGTAGGGTGCGGCGCCTATCAGGGCGTACCAGCGGGGCAGGACGCGGAAGCCCAAGCTCAGGCGGTTGGGGTTTCCCGTCAGGTTCGAGCTGTGGTCACTCAGGAAGGAGTAGCGGGCATAGGATGCCGACAGTCCGATGTTGAAAGTAAAGCAGGCGGTATCCATGGCTGTGATGGCGGCGGGGTTCAGGGTATTCTGGAAGCCGGGTCGGTTCAAGGCAATGCCTATGTTGCCCAAGCCGGCGTAGCGTCCGCCATCGGCAGAACACAGTTCACCTACGCCGTACATGGATGTGGGCAGGTTGGTGGTGTTTTGCGCCAGAAGGTTCAGATGGGGTAACAGGCAGGCAAAAAGCCATAGGGTCATTCGGATGTGGTTATGTTTCATTGTTCGTTGTATATTTTGAGTCTTACATCAAGTCGGCACTGTCGGTCTTGGCCGGGAAGGGCGGTGAAGACCACCTGATTGAAGGTAGTGGCCATTTCTTCATCGGTCAGGCTCATGAGGAGTTTTTGTCGGCGGGTGCCTGAGGTGCCGAAGTTGTTGCGGATGAACTCGGTCAGGTCAAAGCTGTAGTAGGTTTCGCGTCCATACATCTCATCAATGGTCAGGTTACCGGTTTGCACCGTTACTCCATCGCTGCCATAGACATAGTCTTCAAGTACGTTGTTCTCGTCGGTGATGTAGATGCGCACTTCTTCGGGCAGCTGGCTCACTTCATTGTAGCTTCGGGCCAGCGGGTAGAGGTAGAGCGTGGCGCTCTCTACGGACACGATTTCTCCCTTGCTTTGCAGTTCGTTGAGATCGGGGAATTCAATCTGGTTGTAATAGCCCGTCAGTCCTTGCAGGTAGGCACGGTTACCCATGCTGCTGGCGTGTATCAGGTTCTCGATGCCGCTCTGGAGGTTGTCGAGTGCGGTACCTGTCGGGTTGTGACGTACGCCCGTATAAGCATATTCGGTGTTGACACTGAAGATCAGCTCGCTTTCGGTGGTTTGGTTGGAGATGTCGCGGTAGTGGAGGTTGAGGGTCATCGAAGAGTCGTTCACCAGAAAACCGGTGATACAGCTGCCGCTTGTTTCTGCTACGAGAGCCAGGCCAGGGAAGACCTTCTTGAAGCTTTCCTGCGTATCAAGATAAGTGTCCTCAACCAGAATGTCAGTGAGGAGTTGTCGGCCCATGGCGTCGGGCAGGCGCACCTCCACTTCGCGCTGGCGGCCGGGCTGGGGCAGGTAACTGAAGCGGGTCAGGGGTACGTCCTCCGTGGCCATGACGGTGGTGTTGTACAGGTCTTCGTCGTTGTCCAGCACGATGGGTTGCTTCAGGCGATAGACGGAGATGTATTGGGGGGTCAGAGTGTCGCCCCAATAGTGGCCGCTGGGCGTCATGCTCAGTACGAGCGAGTCGAACTGGTAGTCGTGGCCGTCGGTGGTGCTGAAGGTGTTCTTCGTAAATTCGGCATAGTAGGTGGCCGTCACTTCGCCCCAAAGGGTGTCGGCGTAGTGACCGAAATGGCCGATGGTATCCTCGCGCGTCTCAATGGAGTCCAGCAGGATGGTACTCAGATCTACGGTACAACTATTGGTGAAGACATTGTAGAACGAACTTTCCACCAGGCTGCTACCCAAACTCGAATTGTTGTCCTGGCAGGCATAGCAGGCGAGGAGGCCTGCCAGCAGGCTATACAGTATTTTTCTCATGACGCTTGGTTTTTCTATTTTTCCGCAAAGGAAAGGGAAAAGCCGGGTATGTTCCTATCAAAATCGGCGGTTGGGACGTTTTTGCCGTTGAATGCTTTCGGCAGCCCCTGAAAGTGCGTTTGTCGGATATTGGGCGCTGTTGGTCGGTTCTTTTTGCATACATCCGTCTCGTGACCTATTTTCGCCCCGAATAACGACGGAAAAACAGTTATCAAACACTTTTAGTATGTATATGAATCGATTATTATTGGGAATGATGCTGCCGCTGGTTCTCCTGGCTGGCAGCAGCTGTACGGACGATGACGAGTACACGCAAGGACAATGGATCAAGCGTTCGGGCTTCGAGGCCGAGCCGCGCGCCTATGCCTGCAGCTTTACCATCGGAGAAAAGGGATACCTGTGCGGAGGTTTCCGCGGAGCGAACAAGGAATATATGAACGACCTCTGGGTATATGACATGAACAACAACAACTGGGAACAGCTGGCCGACATGCCGACTGCGGGTCGCAAGTATGCCACGGCCTTCGCTCTGAACGGCAAGGGATATGTGACTACGGGCTCTGTGAAAGACGGCAGCTACTCGAACTATGTGGCCGACACGTGGGAGTACGACCCCTCGTCGGACGCATGGACGCAGAAGGACGACTTCAAGGGCGGTCCGCGCGACGGAGCCTTGTCTTTCGTCGTGGGCGGTTATGCCTACGTGGGTACGGGCTATAACGAAGATACGCAGGGCAGCTACAAGGACTTCTATCGCTTTGACCCCAATGCGGCGGCCGGCTCGCAATGGACCAAGGATGCGGGCAATGGCGGTGGTCCCGAAAAGCGGGCTTACGGCACGGCTTTCGTCATCAATGATGTGGCCTACGTATGTTGTGGTACAGACAATAGTACCAGCTTGAGCGACTTCTGGAAGTTCGACGGCTCGACGTGGACGCAGCTGCGCGATATTGCCAACACCAACGACGACGAAGATTATGACGACGACTACAACATTGTCCGCTACAGCACGGTGTCGTTCGTCATCGACGGCTATGCCTACATTGCCACCGGCTATCGGAGCGGTGTGACAGCCGACTATTGGAAGTACGACCCCGACCAGGACCTGTGGTATGGTGACTCGGACGACGACTTTACACCGCTGACCGATGTGCACAACAACTACTCGGGTGCCTCTTCGCGCGATGGGGCGGTGTCTTTCTCCAACGGCGAGCGGGGTTTCGTCCTGACCGGACAGTCGGGCGGAAGCTATTTCGACGATGTTTATGAACTGCTCCCCGACGAACAGGAAGAAGTGTGATTTCATCCACTGGATACAAGGTATAAATTAGGTTATGAATAAAGTTTGGTGGATAATTAGGACAGGCGTGCTGCTCTTCGTGGCGGTATGCCTGTCCGTTTGTCGGGGCGGCACGTCGTCCGACAGGCAGAGTGTGTGGAAATGCAGGTTGCTGGAGGTGGAGGGTGGCTATGGCTACGCTATCCTGCGCGGCCACGACACGCTGATACGCCAGTCGTGCATCCCCGCCATCGGTGAGCGGAAGCCTTTCGCCACGCGCGAGGATGCCCTGAAGATAGGGCATATCGTTCGCGACAGGCTGGAGGCGGGCCAGTCGCCCACGGTGGGTTGCAAGGAGGTGCGGCAGATTTTGGGCGATGACTGAACGCATCTTTCCGCCATGAATCACCGTGTCATGTTTTCCGCTCTCCGGCAGGCAGAATGTCGGCAAAAGCGGCTTTGGGCTGACAGCACCTTTCTTCAAGCCGTGCAAACGGGAGGGGAAAACAGGGTGCCGGCAGCCTTTTTTGATGGGAAAACGTACGTTTAAGCGGGGCAAAGCGTCGGTTTTCCCACATCAGAACGCAGGTTTTCCCTCGCCAAACCATATGTTTTCCCTCGACAAAAGCATTGTTTTCCGAGGGCAAAGGCAATGCTTTCCCTGCTTTCGGGCATCGGGGCTTCTGTTTTCGGGCTTCCGAAGCCTTGAAGGATGGCTTTTTGCCCCGTTTTTCTTCCAGAATTTTTGTAAGGATTTCGCTATCGGCTTGTCGATGAGCAGGTAAGCCCTTCTGCGCTCCGTTCTTTTCCATCGGCCTTGCCTTCGGGCTGAAACAAGCGATTCTCAGGCGGTCGGCGTGTCAAAGTGTCAATTTGTCAATAGACGTTGGACAGAAGTCGGCCGATTTTTATTCGCTTCCGATGTATGTGTCAAGCAAATATTCTCACTATATTTGTAGCAACATTAAATCGAAACCATTATGCACAACAAGATTGCCTTCCTGACGGCAGCTGCAGCCCTGTGGCTGGCCGCCTCGTGCACGCAACGGGACAAATGCGTGGAGAACCCCCTGATTGAGTCGGCCAACACCATGACGCTCGACATTTCCAAAGTCGAACTGAACGACACGACCACCGTGCTCTATACGGATGCCTATTTCCATCCGGGCTATTGGATCAGGATCAGTTCCGAATCTTACCTGTTGGCTGACGGCAAACGCTATGCCTTGACCGGCACGGAAGGCATCGATGCCGATTCGCTCTTCTGGATGCCCAAGTCGGGAGAGGCTTCTTTCCAGCTGACTTTCGAACCGTTGCCGCGCGGCACGCGCTCGTTCGATTTCATCGAGGGTGATTGCGAGGATTGCTTCAAGCTGTTCGGTGTCGACCTGACGGGCAAGAAGGCTTTCGACCGCCTTTCTGACATCCCTGCCGACGTCATCCGTGCTTCGGAAACCGCTCCCGATGCCGTGCCCGAACCTCAGTTCAAGGTGGGCGAAACGGTGGTACACATGCACCTTTCGGGCTATCGGAAGGAGCTGGCCAAGGAAGCTAATATTTACCTCAATACGCTGATGAACGGCCAGCAGCCCTATACAGCTGCTATCGACTCTGCAACGGGTAGGGCCGAATTCAAGTTCTGGCAATACGGACCTGCACAGGCTTTGGTCAGCGTAGGCATGGCAAATGGACAAATATGGCTGGCGCCGGGCGAGGAGATAGACCTCTACGTGGATATGCGGCGTAGCGGGCAGTATATTCTGAAGCGTCGGGCTGAAAAGAAACAGTTGCCGGCATTCGAGAGCATTCCCTTCTGTTACTTCTCGGGCACATACGCGGGTCTGTCGGCGCCGTCTTTGTATTCGGATAAGTATTATGGTATGAATTTATATACAGGCGAGTTTGCCGACTACAAGATGACGGCTGCCGAATACACAAAGCATGTCATCGGCCGTTATCAGGCCCTCTCGGACAGCATCGCCCAAAGCAAGCTGCCGCCCGCAGGCAAGGAACTGGCCTTGATCAATCTGAAGCAGGAGGCGGTCGAGGCCATGGCACAAGGCGACTTCTTCCGCGAACACAATTACAGAAGGATACATAACCAATGGGACCGCTCCAAACCTCTGGACCTCAAAATCGACCCGCTGACGGCTGAGAACCGCGCGGAGCTGTGCAAGCTCTTCTCCATTGCCGACCCCAAGTTGCTGATGGGGCAGCATGCGATGGAGTATGCATCGGCTGTAGCTAATCCCCGAATCGCATGGCCCAAGGAAGCGGGCCTGGAAGGTACCTTCGCTTCCGCACTGAAGCTGGCGTTGCCTCTGGTACAGAAAGCCTCGAACGCCGCCCTCACCGAAGCCGACCTGAAGACGCTGGACGGCGTACAGAACCCCTTCTGGCGCGAAGCCCTGCTGAAGATGCAGGAGAACACGCTGGCTCTGCTCAAGGCCGTCGAAGGAAAAGCCGTCATCGAGCAGACGCCCGATGTGCCTGTGGAGAAGCTTTTCGATGCCATCATTGCCCCCCACAAGGGCAAGGTCATCCTCGTGGACTTCTGGAATACCTGGTGCGCGCCCTGCCGCATGGCCATCAAAGCCAACGAGCCGCTGAAGGACGGCGAGCTGAAGAGCGACAACCTGGTGTGGATCTACATCGCCAACCAGACCTCCCCGCTCGTCAAGTACAAGGAGATGATACCCGGCATCAAGGGCAAGCACTATCGCCTCACCGACAAGCAGTGGGCTTACCTCTGCGATAAGTTCAAGATAGACGGCATCCCCTCGTATGTGCTGGTGGACAAGCAGGGCAAGTACGGCCTCCGCAACGACTTCCGCGACCACGGGAAGATGAAGGATACGTTGAAGGGAATGATTGAGTAATCCTCTATATAAATTAAAGAACAACACCATGGAAAGATATCAAGTTGCCATTATCGGCGGAGGCCCTGCGGGCTATACCGCCGCCGAAGCTGCCGGACGGGCAGGACTGAGCGTTGTGCTCTTTGAGAAGAACAGCCTGGGAGGCGTCTGCCTGAACGAGGGCTGCATCCCCACCAAGACGTTGTTGTATTCGGCCAAGACCTACGACGGCGCGCGCCATGCGTCGAAGTATGCCGTGTCGGCCGAGAACGTGGGCTTCGACCTGCCCAAAATCATCGCCCGCAAGCAGAAGGTGGTGCGCAAGCTGGTGCTGGGCGTCAAGGCCAAGCTGACGGCCCACAATGTAAAGATCGTGACAGGCACGGCCGAAGTGGTGGACAAGAACCACATACGCTGCGGCGAAGAGGTGTATGAGTGCGACAACCTGCTGCTCTGCACCGGTTCGGAGACGTTCATTCCGCCTATCGCAGGCGTGGACACTGTGCCCTACTGGACGCATCGCGACGCGCTCGACAACAAGGAGCTACCCCAGTCGCTGGCCATCATCGGCGGCGGAGTCATCGGCATGGAGTTCGCCTCGTTCTTCAACAGCCTGGGCGTGCAGGTGACGGTCATCGAGATGGTGGACGAGATACTGGGCGGCATGGACAAGGAACTCGCCGCCCTCCTGCGGGCCGACTATGCCAAGCGCGGCGTGAAGTTCATGCTCAGCACGAAGGTCGTTTCGCTGGCCGTGGCCGAAGGCGGGCAGGTACAGGTGGGGTATGAGAATGCCGAGGGTGCAGGCTCTGTCGTGGCCGAACGGCTGCTGATGAGCGTGGGTCGCCGCCCCGTGACGAAGGGTTTCGGGCTGGAGAACCTCGACCTGCAGAAGACCGAACGCGGCAGCATTGTGGTGGACGAACACATGCAGACCTCCCTGCCCGGTGTCTATGTCTGCGGTGACCTGACGGGCTTCTCGCTCCTGGCCCATACCGCCGTGCGCGAGGCCGAAGTGGCCGTGAACCATATTGCAGGCAAGGAAGACGCGATGAGTTATCGTGCCATCCCCGGCGTGGTATATACCAATCCTGAGATTGCAGGTGTGGGCGAGACGGAAGAGTCGTTGCAGCGGAAAGGCATTGCCTGCCGTGTGGTCAAGCTGCCTATGGCCTATAGCGGCCGCTTCGTAGCCGAGAACGAAGGCGTGAACGGCCTCTGCAAGCTCATCCTGGCCGAGGACGACACTATTCTTGGAGCACATGTGCTGGGCAATCCCGCCAGTGAGATCATTACCCTGGCCGGTATGGCCGTCGAGCTGAAGCTCAAGATCAAGGAGTGGAAGAAGGTAGTCTTCCCGCATCCCACGGTGGGTGAGATTTTCCGTGAAGCGTTGTAATGTCTGTGTCCCAAATATAATATTCAATTTGTCATTCCGAGCGCAGTTGGGGAATCTTTTTCCTGTACAAGGAGATTCCTCAACTCCGTTCGGAATGACAGTTTCTTTTTGATACATCTCCTTTCTTTTTTCCGATGCCCGCTTTTTGCCTATCTTTGCAGCCGGAACAAACACACGTATGCCCATGATGAAGACCATCCTCCTGTTCTCCCTGCTGCTCCTGACCAGCCTGTGCGACCTGCGGGGGCAAAATCCGCTGTCGGCTGATAGCTTACTGCGCGCACGCCTCGACACGATTGTGAAACATGACCTGCCGCTGGGCGGCAACGCGGGTATCTGTATCTACGACCTGACGGCCGGACGCATGCTCTACGAACATCAGGCCGACAAGCTGTCGCGTCCCGCCTCGACCATGAAGGTGATGACGGCCATCACGGCGCTGGCACAACCGGGAGCCATGGAGCCGTTCCGCACGGAGCTGTGGACCACGGGCCGCGTGGCGGGCGACACGCTGCGGGGCGACCTCTACGTGGTGGGCGGCTTCGACCCCGAGTTCGACACGGACGACCTGGAGGAGCTTATCGGCGGCCTGACGCGGCGGGGCATCCGCGTGGTGGACGGCCGTATCGTGGGCGACGTGTCGATGAAGGACTCGCTCTACTGGGGCTCGGGCTGGCTGTGGGACGACGCTCCTGCCGCCTATCAGCCCTACCTCTCGCCGCTGATGCTGAACAAGGGTGTGCTCCAGCTATCCATACTTCCCGACGAGCGGGGGCTCTCGGCGCTGGTCATCGGCAACCCTTCTTCCTCTTATTATACGATAGAGAACCACACGCGCAGCCACTGGCCCGCCGCGGGGCCGCTGCGCGTGACGCGCAACTGGATGGAGAACGGCAACCGCATTATCCTGCAGGGCAATGTGCGGGCGGCGGAGGGACGCTCGTTCAGCCTCTTCGACTCGGGCCGCATGTTCATGCACGTCTTTGTGGAGCGGCTGCTGGAGGCGGGCATCCGCTGTACGGCCGTCACAGACAGCGCCCGTGCGGGTATCGAGGCGGCCTACTGCTTCGGTGAGCTGCCCCGCGACGAGGGACGGACGAGGCTGGCTACGCACGAGACTCCCCTGCAGGCCGTGCTCGACGAGATGCTCAAGGAGAGTGACAACCTGAACGCCGAAGCCATGCTCTGCCGGGCGGGCGTGCTGGCTTCGGGCGGCAAGAAGCGGGTGTCGGCCAAGGACGGACTAGATGCCATGCGGACCCTCATCAGGCGCGTCGGGCTGAACCCGAAGCACTACAGCCTGGCCGACGGGTGCGGCCTGTCGCACTACGACTACCTCTCGCCCGAACTGCTGGTGGCCATGCTTCGCTATGCCTACTCGCGCAGCGACATCTTCTCGCCGCTCTACAAGGCCCTGCCCGTGAGCGGGGTGGACGGCACGCTGAAGTACCGCATGGGTTACGGCACGCCCGCCTTCCGGCAGGTGCATGCCAAGACCGGCTCCTATACGGGCATCAATGCGCTGGCGGGTTATTTGAAGACCACTGAGGGGCATTGGGTGGCCTTCGCCATCATGACGCAGAACGTGCTTTCGGGTCGCCAGGCACGGGCTTTTCAGGATGCCGTGTGTCTGGAGGTGGTGAAGGCTTCCATCAAGAAATAATAACTAATCCTTTGTCAACGCTTCTTTCAGCCGGGCGATGGCCAGAGCCGCGTCGCCCCCGGCCTCGCTGAGCAGGGTAACTAACCGGCTGCCGATGATGGCGCCCGACGAGGCCCTGCAGGCCGCTTCGAACGTGGCCTTGTTGGAGATGCCAAAGCCCACCAGCCGCGGATGCTTCAGTCTCAGGCTGTCGATGCGGCGGAAGTAGGCCTGCTTCTGCTCGTCGAACGAACGCTGGGCTCCCGTCACGGCTGCCGACGACACCATGTAGATGAAGCCTCCCGTGTGTCGGTCGATCTCTCGTACTCGTTCGTCGCTCGTCTCGGGCGTGACGAGCATCACCACGTGCAGGTCGTAACGTTCGGCCGTGGCCTGGTAGTGCTCGCGGTATTCGCGCAGGGGCAGGTCGGGGATGATGAGGCCGTCGATGCCGCACGCCCGGCAGCGCTGGCAGAAGGCCTCGAAGCCGAACTGGAGGATGGGGTTAAGGTAGCCCATCAGCAGCAGGGGGATGTGCACTGTGCGGCGGATGTCGGCCAGCTGGTCGAAGAGGCGGCGCAGGCTCATGCCGTTGCGCAGGGCAGTAGTGGCAGCCTGCTGGATGACGGGGCCATCGGCCAGGGGGTCGCTGAAGGGGATGCCTATCTCGATCATGTCCACACCTGCGTCCTGCAGGGCCTGGATAGTGGCGGCGGTGCCGTCGGGGGTGGGGCAGCCGGCACAGAAGTAGATGGAGAGGATGCGGCTGCTCTTGGTCTGGAAAAGTTGGTCTATACGGTTCATGGTTTTCTTGTTTATATTTCTTGTCTATCGGTTTATTTCAATGAATTTCTTCAGTGTCTTGAGTGCCTGCCCGCTTTCCAGCGAACGGCGGGCGATGTCGATGCACTCGCCTATCTCCTTGTCCGGCTCCATGAGCTGGATGGCGAAGGCGGCGTTCACCAGTACACAGTGCTTCTGGGCCGGCGTGGCGCGGTTGGTGAGCACGGCGTCGAAGATGCGGCTCGCGTCCTCGCGGTTCCGGCCCCCTTGCAGGTCGGTGGGGCGTGCGGGTTCGAAGCCCAGCTCCTGCGGGCGGTAGATGCGCTCGTCGCGGCGGGTCATTACCTTGAACTCGTCGGTCAGGGAGATTTCGTCGTAGTTGTCAAGGCTGTTGACCACGGCAAACTCCACGCCCGCCTTGCAGAATACGTAGGTGTAGAGGCGCATCAGCGACAACTGGCTGACGCCCAGCAGCTGGTAGGCCGGGCGGCAGGGGTTGACGAGCGGTCCCAGCAGGTTGAACAGGGTACGCACGCCCAACGACTTGCGCACGGCGGCCACCGACTTCATGGCGGGGTTGAAGAGCTGGGCATGCAGGTAGGCCAGGTTGCATTCGTCCATACTGCGGCGCAGGGTGTCGAGATTGGCAGTGAAGCGGATGCCGTGCTCCTCGATGACGTCGCTCGCGCCGCTTACCGACGTGGCGCCATAGTTGCCGTGCTTGGCCACCTTGTAGCCCGCGCCTGCCACGACGAAGCAGGCGCAGGTGGAGATGTTGAACGTGTTCTTGCCATCGCCTCCGGTGCCCACGATGTCGATGGGGCGGTAGGGGGCGAAGTCGATGGGTACGCGTGTCTGCATCAGCGCCTCGCGGAAGCCGGTCAGCTCGTCCACGGTGATGTCGCGCATGCGGAAGGCCGTCAGCAGGGCAGCCACCTGTGCGTCGGGGTAGCGGCCGGCCGTGATGTCGAGCAGCAGCTGGCGGGCCTCGGCCTCGCTCAGGTGCTCGTGGTTGAAGAGTCGGGAAAGTATCTGTTTCATGAGTGGTTGATGGTTAGTGGTTAATGATTTATCCAATTCTGGATGATGCGTTCGCCCAGGGGTGTCAGTACTGATTCGGGGTGGAACTGGATGCCGTGCACGTCCAGCGTGCGGTGGCAAAGGCCCATGATGAGGCCTTCGTCGCTCACGGCGGTGACGGCCAGCACGTCGGGCAGGTTCTCATGGCTGACGACCCACGAGTGGTAGCGGCCCACGGCCAGGCGGCGGGGCAAGCCGTCGAAGAGGTAGTCGTCGGCCACGTCGGGTCCGGAAAGGCTGATTTCGGTCTGCACGCCGTGGAACACGTCGGAGAGGTTGCACAGCTGTGCGCCGAAAGCCTCGCCGATGGCCTGTTCGCCCAAGCAGACGCCCAGGATGGGTTTGGTCGCGGCGTAGGTACGGATGACGGGCATCAGCAGTCCGGCTTCCTGCGGGATGCCGGGACCGGGCGAGAGCAGCAGCTTGTCGAAGGCTGCGAGGTCGGGCAGGGCGAAACGGTCGTTGCGCAGCACGGTGACCTGTGCGCCTGCCTGTTCGACCAGTTGCACCAGGTTGTAGGTGAACGAGTCGTAGTTGTCTATGATAGCAATGTGGTTCATGAGAATGTAAGTCTTTAAATCATTCAGTTATTTGGTTAACTCTTGCAGGAAGCCGCGCAGCCGCTCCACGTCCTTCAGGCCGGGAGTCGTCTCGAAGCGGCTGTTGAGGTCGATGCCTGCCAGCTGCGGATGATGGAACTGACGGATGGCATTTGCGCTGCCTGCGTTGAGCCCTCCGCTTAGGAAGAACGGTGTGTGGCCGACGTAGCGGTGGAGCAAGCTCCAATCGAACTGCCGTCCCGTGCCGCCCAATTGGGGCGTCTTACTCTCGAAGAGAAAGTAGTCGCAGGCGCCGTGGTAGGCCTCCGTGGCAGCCACGTCTCGCGGATTAGCCAGATGGAGGGCTTTGATGACCTTCAGCCCGTGGCCTTCGCGCAATGATTGGCAGTACAGAGGTGATTCCTTGCCGTGCAGTTGCACATAGTCCAGCTCGAAACGGTCGGCATATGTTAGTACGGTTTCCTTGGTTTCGTTGACGAATACTCCGATGCGTCGGGCCCGGCAGGGCAGGTAGTCGGGCATCTGATAGACGAAGCGGGGCGAGCGGGGGTAGAACACGAAGCCGATGAAATCCACGCCCAGCTCTTCGACTTGGCGGATGTTCTCGCCGTCGGTCATACCGCATACTTTGACAAGAAGGTTCATAAGGCGGAGGAAGTTTGGAGGTGAGACATCTGTTGGATGAAGGTGTGTAGCTCGTCGCCCGGGCGTTCGCTCCGCATGAAGCGTTCGCCGATGAGCAGTCCGCGGTAGCCATGGCGGCGCAGCAGGCAGGCCGTCTCGGCATCGTGGATGCCGCTTTCGGCCACCATTAGCGGGTGATGCTCCGTGCTTGCCGTGGCTTGTGCCAAGGCTTCAGCCAGGTCGATGGCATGCGAGGCATCGGTGTGGAAGGTACCCAGGCTGCGGTTGTTCACCCCTACGAGGTCGGGGCGGCAGTCCAGATAGTCCAGTTCGTCGGGGGCGTGCAGCTCGAGCAAGATTTCCAGCCCCAGTTCGTGGGCCTGCTGTGCCAGTTCGCTGCACTGGTTTCGGTCGAGGCAGGCGGCGATGAGCAGCACGGCATCTGCTTCGACTACGCGTGCCTGCAACAACTGGTAAGGGTCGATGACGAAGTCCTTGCGCAGGATGGGTAGGCTGGTGAGCGGCCGTGCGGTAGTGAGGTCACCCAGCCTGCCGGCAAAGAAAGCCTCGTCCGTCAGGATGGAAAGGGCGGCGGCTCCTGCGGCCTCGTATTGGGGAATTACCTCGTCAGGTCGTGCCTCGCGGTTGATCCAGCCCTTCGACGGCGAGCGGCGTTTGAACTCGGTGATGATGCCCGTGGACGAGGTGGCCAAGGCCTGTCTCAGGCTATGGGCAGTCCGTTGTCTCCTTTCGTCGGCTATGGCTGCCAGAAGGTCGGCAGTGAGGTGGCGTTTTTGCGTCTCCACCTCTTCGCGTTTGTGTGCGATGATTTCTTTCAGAATGTCTCTTTCCATTGTCATGTCTCCTTGGGCTAAAAGTTTTGTGCCAGTTCGATGGCGCGGCGCAGGGCCGCCAGCTTGTTGTTCACTTCCTGCAATTCGTTTTCTACGTTGCTCTTGGCTACGATTCCGCCGCCTGCCTGGAACCACAATACGCTGTTTCGGCTCACGAAAGTGCGGATGGTGATGGCCTGGTTGAGCGAGCCGTCCAACCCGATGAAGCCGATGCATCCGCCGTAGGCACCGCGGTTGTGCGGTTCCAGTTCGCTGATGAGCTGCATGGCCCGTACTTTGGGCGCACCGCTCAACGTGCCGGCGGGGAAAGTATCGAGGAAGGTCTTTACGGCATTGGCTTCCGGTCGCAGGTCGCCGCTGACGCGGCTGACGAGGTGGATGACGTGGCTGTACAGCTGTGGTTCACGGAAGAAGTCCACACGTACGTCGGTGCAGTTGCGTGCCAGATCGTTGCGTGCCAGATCGACGAGCATCACGTGTTCGGCGTTCTCCTTGGGGTCGTCCAGCAGACGTCGGGTAGCCGCTTCGTCTTCCTCGCGGTTGCCTGTGCGTCGGGTGGTACCTGCTATAGGGTCGATGTAGGCCCGTCCGTCGGCGATGCGGCAGTGCGTCTCGGGCGAGGAGCCGAAGATGCGGAAGCCTCCGAAATCGAAATAGAAGAGGTAGGGCGAAGGGTTGACGCTGCGCAGGGCACGGTAGAGGTTGAAGTCGTCGCCTTCGAACCGTTGCTCGAAGC
The DNA here is from genome assembly GCA_019116805.1 of Candidatus Bacteroides merdavium. Classification (GTDB taxonomy): domain Bacteria; phylum Bacteroidota; class Bacteroidia; order Bacteroidales; family Bacteroidaceae; genus Bacteroides; species Bacteroides merdavium. The sequence goes on from DXAV01000015.1 coordinate 51,699, forward strand.
GGCGCGACAATACCATCTGGAATACGTCGCCCCGCAGGCAGTGGGCAATGGCACGGCGGATGTTGGCGCGGTGTTCGTCGTCGGTCAGTGTGGAGGTCACTTCTCCCGTTGGGTGGAAACCATACGTAGGAAAGTTGCGGTTCATTACGGCGGTCTGTACCTGGTCCAGGCCACTGGTCTCACCTTCGCCCAGCATCTCGACGAACATCAGTTCGTGGTTGAAGTCATTGAAGACGATGAGGTATCGGTAGAGGATATAGAGGGCGTCGGGAGCATCGTTGCGTTCCTGGCGGCTGTCCTTCACGGCAATGCCTTCAAGGTAGCGCACGGCGTTGAACGAGGTGTAGCCGTAAAGACCACAGTAACGGCTTCCTTCGCCTGTAACCTGGAAGCGGGACAGGAAGTGATTCAGGGCCGACGCCATGTCCCCTTCGGCTTCCAGTGTGCTTTCCCGCCGTGAGCCGTCGGGCATTCGGGTTACGACGGTGCCATGCTCGATACTGATAGAGGCGATAGGGCAGAGGCCGATGAAGGAGCGGCCGTTCTCGCCTCCATGGTAATCAGAGCTCTCCATGAGGGCACTTTGCGGGAAGAGGTCGCGCAGTTTCAGGTACGTGCTGACCGGGGTGTGGATGTCGCTAGGCAGGGTACGTGTTTGGGTAGTGTAACGGTAAGTCATAAGTTGTATTCGTTTTGATGTTTCAGATAGGTGTCCATGTCTTTGTCGCCACGCCCCGATACGGTGATGACGACTACATCGTCGGGCTTGGTCTGGAGGCGGGGCAGCACGGCCAGTGCGTGAGCGCTCTCCAGTGCGGGGATGATGCCTTCCAGCCGGGTCAGCTCATAGGCGGCACGCAGGGCTTCGTCATCGTTGACGGCCAGAACATCGGCCCGCTTCGTGGCGGCCAGGTGGGCGTGCAGAGGGCCGATGCCCGGGTAGTCCAGTCCGGCGGAGATGGAGTAAGGCTCGGTTACTTGTCCGTCCTCGTCTTGGATGACATAGGTGCGTGCGCCGTGCAGGATGCCCGTGCGTCCCAGTGCCAATGTAGCTGCCGTCTTGCCAGAATCCACGCCTAATCCGCCAGCTTCGGCCAGTACGATGTGTACCCGTGGGTCGTCCAGGAACCTTAGCAGGGTACCGGCAGCATTGCTGCCTCCGCCCACGCAGGCTATCAGGTGGTCGGGCTGTTCGCGGCCTTCGAGTTCGGTCAGCTGGCGGGCAATCTCCTCGCCGATGACTGACTGCAGGTGGGCCACCAGTTGCGGGTAAGGATGCGGGCCTACGGTAGAACCTATCAGGTAATAGGTATCGTCGGGATGGCAGCACCAGTAGCGGATAGCCTCGTTGGTGGCATCCTTCAGTGTGGCGTTACCCGAAGTGACAGATACTACCTGCGCACCCAGCATCTTCATTTTTTCCACATTGACATGCTGGCGTTCGATATCGGTTTTTCCCATGAATACAAGGCATTCCATGCCGGCCAAGGCACAGACGGTAGCGGCTGCCACGCCGTGCTGTCCGGCACCTGTTTCAGCAATGATGCGCCGCTTACCCATGCGGCGGGCCAGCAGCATCTGGCCTACAGCGTTGTTGATCTTATGAGCCCCCGTGTGGTTTAGGTCTTCCCGCTTCAGATAGATTTTGCAGCCGTATTTCTCGGACAGGCGGCGGGTATGGTAGAGCGGCGACGGGCGACCTACGTAATGCCGAAGCAGGTCTTCGAATTCGCGTTTGAAATCATCGCTGGGCAGGATGGTGCGGCAGGCCTCCTGCAGTTGGCTGACGCAGCGATGCAGGATTTCGGGGATATAAGCTCCGCCGAACTCACCGTAGTAGCCGTTTGAATCAATTGAGTAGTTCATTGTTGCAATGTATTTTGAGGTTATTGTTTTTAGGGTTGGGATAAAAAGAAAAGAGCTCCGTCGCAAGTTGCGGCGAAGCTCTTTTCTTTGCTTGTCCTTTCCAGCTGTCCTGATCCTTTCGGAAGATGGAAGCAGGTATCAATGACTGCATATACGAGTGTTGCCCCCTTTACGACTTTGTATGAGTTGTAACGGTTGCCACCACCAATATTTATGCAGGTTAATAATCATGCTTTATTTACGTTTTAATGTTTTATGTGGGCAAATGTATGCATTTTAATTGGAAACGCAAGCTTTCTCTTGAAAAAAGTTATGTAGTGGAAGCATTTTTAAGATTCGGTTTGTGGGCTGTCTTGTTCCTCGCTGTCCGAATGAACACGATATCGGGCTGGAGACATGCCTATATGAGCCTTTACATATTTGCCAAAAAAAGACTGGTTGGGGAAGTTGAACATCTCTGCTATTTCTTTGATAGACTTCTCTGAATGTTTCAACTGGTATTTTATTTGTTCGATGGCATATTCATTGATCCATTCAGTCGGAGTATGGCCATTGACTTCCTTAATGGCCCCCGAGATGTATTTGGCTGAATAGCACAGTCGGTCGGCATAGTAGCTTACAGAGCGGTGTATTCCTCCGTCAGCAGTCAGTTCTTCCATGAACAGTTTGAAGATATGCTTGCTTCGTTTGGCTTCTATTCCTGTCTCTTCGGTTTCATCGGAGTGTTTCTGGATGCCTGCCAGCATTTCATGGAACAGGGCAGAGAAGAGATATTCCAGAATTTCTTGGCGATAACGGTGTAAGGAATCACTGATTTTGTCCATAATCAGCTGACAATACAGATTGAAATTCTGGTTTTCTTTTGTTTTTTCTTCCGGCGATTTGGCAAATACGGGATTCTTATAGAGATAATACAAGGCTTTTTCTGCTGCCTTTTCCCGTTTTACCGTCTGTTGCAGGAATTTGGTTGAAAAGCCTATCAGGCTGACTTTGTGCTGTGGACTAAGGAGCATGTTGCTTATAATCATGGTTGGCAGACAGACGAATGCTTCTCCTGCCTGTAACTGATAGTCCTTTTTGTTGATGTTCAGTTGCATTTTTCCTTCAATACAGGCAACAATGATGAAAAGATTCAGTCTTATCATCCGGTTGGAGTAGGGAAGTTTCTCCATGTGACGTGCCACTATGACATTATCATCTACATAATCTATATATTCTCCCTTCGTTTCTTCTTTGTATTTCTTGAAATCATCGATATCAACTGTGATGATTGTTTTTTCGTTCGTATACATATTATATTTATTAGAATTACATAATTTCATCTGGCGCTGTGAATGACATAATATATAAAGTGTTCCAAGTACTCCAGTTTATGGGTCGGTAATCCGGAAGTCTGTTCTTTTCTCCCGTTGCAAAGTTGGGGAATATTGGTAGAATTGAGTTGTTCTATTTCTCATAAAGGCTGTTCTATTATTCTTTATGTAATATTTTTTAAGTATGAGGTGGGGAATATGGAACATCTATACGGGAATTTAGATAACATATGGCTTGTTCTATTCTTCTATCTTTGTGCCAATTTTAAATCAATTAGTTGGACATGAAAAAGTTTAAGATCAGACAGATGCGACTGATGACACTTATCGGTTGTACAGTTTTTGGATTGGCATCGTGCAAACAGGCACCGAATGCCGCTATGCAATCTTCTTCTTACGAGACTATGACGGTGGGTACCATCGACAAGGAACTTTCTACTTCTTATTCCGCTACCATTCGTGGAAGGCAGGACATTGACATCTACCCGCAGGTATCGGGTACTATTGTACGTCTTTGTGTGACCGAAGGTGAAGTGGTACGTCGGGGGCAGTTACTCTTTGTTATCGATCAAGTACCCTATAGGGCGGCTTTGAAAACAGCTGAAGCCAATGTGGAAACGGCCCGTGCGTCTTTGGCCACCGCTCAGCTGAATTATGACAGTCAGAAGGAATTGCATACACAGAAGGTTGTATCGGAATTCAGTTTGAAGACTGCTGAAAATAATTTCCTTACAGCCAAGGCACAGCTGGCACAGGCCGAGGCGCAGGAAGTGAATGCCCGCAATAACCTTTCGTATACCGAGGTGAAAAGTCCCAGTGACGGTGTGGTTGGTGCTTTACCCTACCGTGTCGGTGCGTTGGTAAGTTCGGCCATGGCACAACCTCTTACGACAGTGAGTGATAACAGCACGATGTATGTCTATTTTTCCATGACTGAGAACCAGCTATTATCTCTTACTCGTGAATATGGCTCAATGGATGAGGCCTTGAAGAGCATGCCTGAGGTAACATTGAAACTGAATGATAATTCTATTTATGGGGAGAAGGGAAAAATTGAATCTATCAGTGGCGTTATCGATCGTCAGACGGGTACAGTTATTGCACGTGCTGTGTTCCCCAATGAAGCACGTTTGCTGCATAGTGGAGCCTCTGGCAGTGTCTCTATTCCCAGTGTCTATAAGGACTGCATTGTTATTCCTCAGGGAGCTGCCGTGCAGATGCAAGACAAATATCTGGTATATAAGGTAGTGGACGGAAAAGCTGCTTCTACGCTGGTTTCGGTTGCTCCGATAAGCGATGGGCGTGAGTTTGTAGTGATGGATGGCTTGAAACCGGGTGAAGAGATTGTGGCTAAAGGAGCCGGATTGTTGAGAGAGGGTATGCAGATAAAATAACTCGGGTTTCTCCTTGGGAAAAACTCTCGGGAGCTGAAGGAGGGAAAGGAAAATATTCTTTCACTTCCTGACTCCGATAAACTATAAATATTATGAAAGGAAATATATTCATTAAACGGCCGGTGATGGCTATCTCCATCTCCGTTCTAATTTTTGCTATCGGCCTTATCTCACTCTTTACGCTGCCTGTAGAGCAGTATCCTGATATTGCACCACCTACGGTATATGTATCTGCTACTTATACAGGTGCCGATGCCGATGCTGTGATGAACGGTGTCATTATGCCGCTGGAAGAGAGTATCAATGGTGTGGAGAACATGATTTACATGACCTCTACAGCTACCAATAACGGTTCGGCTACCATACAAGTTTATTTTAAACAGGGTACTGATCCTGACATGGCTGCGGTGAATGTACAGAACCGTGTGACACAAGCTCAGGGTTTGTTACCTGTTGAGGTTACTCAAATTGGTGTGACTACGCAGAAACGGCAAACCAGTTTTTTGCAAATCAATTCGCTGGTTTGTACCAATGGACGTTATGATCAGGCTTTTATAGGTAATTACCTTGATATTAATGTCATACCTCAAATCAAGCGTATTGCCGGTGTAGGTGACGTGATGGCAATGAATGCGCCTTATAGTATCCGTATCTGGATGAAGCCCGATCGCATGGCACAATATGGTTTAGTGCCTTCGGATATCAGTGCCGTACTGGCCATGCAGAACTTGGAGGCGCCCACAGGTTCTTTAGGTGAAAACTCTGATAATGTATATCAGCTTACAATGAAGTATCGGGGTCGTCTGAAGGAAGTTGCAGATTTTGAGAACATCGTAGTTCGCGCGCAAGAAGACGGTTCCATTCTTCGTTTGAAGGATGTAGCCGAAGTAGAATTAGGAGCGCTAAGCTACAGTTATGAGGGTGAAATGGATGGTAAGACGGCTATTGCATTCATGGCTTTCCAAACGGCCGGTTCAAATGCTACAGCCGTTAACGCTGAAATCACAGCTTTGCTTGATGAGCTGTCGAAGGATTTGCCTGAAGGGTTGGAGTTTGTTAATCTGATGAGTTCCAATGACTTTTTGTATGCCTCTATTTATAGTATTGTAGAGACATTGGTGATTGCCATCATTCTGGTAATTCTGGTTGTGTATTTCTTCCTGCAGGATTTCAAAAGTACCCTCATTCCATCTATCTCTATCATAGTTTCCCTGGTAGGTACATTTGCTTGTCTGATTGCTGCCGGATTCAGTTTGAACATTCTGACAATGTTCGCTTTGGTACTGGCCATCGGTACGGTAGTGGACGATGCCATCGTAGTGGTCGAAGCTGTACAAGAGAAGTTTGATTCTGGTTACAAGTCGCCTTACCTTGCTACAAAAGATGCGATGGGCGATGTAACAATGGCTATTATTTCCTGTACTTGTGTATTCATGGCGGTATTTATCCCTGTGACCTTCATGGGTGGTACATCCGGTATTTTCTATACACAGTTTGGTATCACTATGGCCACTTCTGTAGGTTTGTCTATGATTTGTGCCTTGACGCTATGCCCGGCTTTATGTGCTTTATTGATGCGTCCTGCATCGGGTACGAAGAGCGCCAAGAGTATCAATGGCCGCGTACGTGCCGCCTACAATGCTTCGTACACCGCTTTGTTGGGCAAGTATAAGCGAGGGGTGATGTTTGCTATCCATCATCGTTGGATGTGTTGGGCTGCGCTGGTAGCTGCTGTTGTGTTGTTGGTATTCTTTATGAACACTACCAAGACAGGACTTGTGCCGCAGGAAGACCAGGGTGTCATCATGGCCAATGTCAGTGCTGCTCCGGGTAGTACGTTGAAAGAGACTACCCAAGTATTGGACAAGGTGGATGCCATTCTGACCAATACGCCCGAAGTAGCCCATTATCAGCGTGTAGCGGGTTATGGCTTCCTTTCCGGACAGGGTACTTCTTATGGTATGATTATCGTTCGACTGAAAGATTGGAGTGAACGTAAAGGTAGCGAACATTCGGCAGAAGCTGTGATGGGTAGGCTTAATGCACAGTTTGCCCAGATAAAAGATGCACAGATTTTCTGTTTCCAGTCGCCTATGATTCCTGGTTATGGTATGGGTAACTCGGTAGAACTGAACATGCAGGATAAAACAGGTGGTGACATGACCACTTTCTACCACACAGTATTACAATATCTCGGTGCACTGAACCAGCGGCCTGAAGTTGCAATGGCCTATACGACCTATGCCGAGAACTTCCCGCAAATTTCGGTGGATGTGGATGCTGCCAAATGTATGCGTGCAGGCATTTCGCCGAACGAGGTGTTGAGTGTATTGGGTAGTTATTGCGGCGGTTCGTATGTGTCCAACTATAATAAATTCGGTAAGATGTACCGTGTGATGCTTCAGGCCGACCCCAAATACAGGCTGAACCAAATGGATTTGAGTAATATGTTCGTACGTAATGGTACGGAGATGGCTCCTCTCAGCCAGTTCGTTACGTTGACTAAGACCGAAGGTGCTGAAATTAAAAACCGTTTTAATCTGTTTAGTTCTATTTCAGTAAATGTAAATGTGGCAGAAGGTTATTCGACTGGTGAGGTACAGAAGGCAATCGCCGAAGTGGCCGAACAGATGCTTCCTTCTGGCTACAGCTACGAGTACGGGGGTATTTCGCGTGAAGAGGCCAATACCGGTCAGTCGCAGACAATATTTATCTATACGATTTGTGTCTTTCTGATTTATCTGATATTGGCTTGTCTTTATGAGAGTTTTCTGGTTCCGTTCGCTGTTATCCTTTCCGTTCCTTTTGGTATGTTCGGTTCGTTCCTGTTTGCCAAACTTTTCGGACTGGAGAATAATATTTACATGCAGACGGGTATGATTATGCTCATCGGTTTGTTGGCCAAGACAGCCATCCTGATTACGGAGTTTGCCATTGAACGTCGGCGTAAGGGCATGGGGCTTATCGAGTCGGCTTATGCAGCAGCACAGGTACGTTTCCGTCCTATCCTGATGACGGTACTTACCATGATTTTCGGTATGATTCCATTGATGTTCTCCAGTGGCGCAGGTGCCAACGGTAATTCATCGTTGGGTACTACCGTCGTGGGTGGTATGCTTATCGGAACCCTTGCGTTACTTTTCGTTGTGCCGGTATTCTACATTATTTTTGAGTATATGCAGGAGAAAATACGTCCTCATCAGGAACTGAAAGCCGATACTCAGATATTGTTGGAGCGCGAAAAGAGTTTGGCAGAACGTAGTGGGTTTAATGAGAAGAAATAATCATTCTTAAAAAAGTAATCCATCAACAAATATGAAGAAACTTATTTTATTGTCAACCGCTGCTGCTCTGTTGAGCAGCTGCGGTATATATACCAAGTATAAACCGGCCGAAAGCGTACCCGATAATCTTTATGGGGAAGAGTTCATCACCGAAGACACTACCAGCATTGGTGGTATGGACTGGCATGAAGTTTTTACGGATCCCCAGTTGCAGGCTTATATCGAACAGGGTTTGCGGAATAATACTGATTATCTGTCTGCTCAACTTCGTATAGAAGAGGCCGAAGCTACTTTGCTTTCTTCCAAGCTGGCCTTTCTGCCTTCTTTTGCATTAAGTCCACAGGGAACTGTGAGTAGTTTTGATGGAGGAAAGGCTACACAGACCTATTCGTTGCCCGTCGTTGCCAGTTGGGAACTGGATATTTTCGGTAAGATGCGTAACAGTAAACGGCAGGCACAAGCTCTCTATGCTCAAAGTCAGGATTACAAGCAGGCCGTTCGCACACAACTTATAGCCAACATTGCAAATACTTATTATACGTTGTTGATGCTTGATGAACAACTCTCCCTTTCACAAGAGACGGCTAAGGCTTGGGAAGAAACCGTTCGTTCCACTCGTGCTTTGATGAATGCTGGAAAGGCTGATGAAGCTGCTGTGGCACAGATGGAAGCTGCCTGTTACGAAGTACAGGTCTCTGTACTCGACTTGAAAGAACAAATCAATCAAACGGAAAATAGCTTTGCTTTATTGTTGGCCGAAACACCCCGTTCTTATGAACGAGGTACACTGGTTGATATGCAAATGCCTGGCGAATTATCAGTAGGTGTTCCCATGCAGATGCTTGCCAATCGTCCTGATGTTCGCATGGCTGAACGTTCTCTGGAATCGGCTTTCTATGCTACCAATGCAGCACGCTCGGCTTTTTATCCATCCATTACATTGAGTGGAAGTGCAGGGTGGACAAACTCAGCAGGCGCTATGATAGTCAATCCCGGCAAATTTCTTGCTTCGGCCGTAGGTTCGCTTACACAGCCGCTATTTGCACGTGGGCAATTGCTTGGTCAGCTTAAAATCAGCAAGGCACAACAGGAAGAAGCTTCACTTGCTTTCCAACAGACGTTGCTGAATGCTGGTAGTGAAGTAAATGATGCACTGACTGCTTGGCAAACTAGTCGCGACAAAAGCTTGTTGTTGGATAAACAGATAGCATCCTTGCAGAGAGCCGTAAAAAGTACTTCTTTGCTTATGGAACATGGTACTACAACTTATTTGGAAGTACTGACTGCAAAGCAAAATCTGCTTATGGCTCAGCTGACTCAAACAGGTAACCGCTTCACTGAGATACAGAGCGTAATCACTCTTTATCGTGCGTTGGGTGGAGGAAAGGAATAAACCAATTCTCTTTATACTTATTTATATGAAAATGAGCCATTCCGAGAAGTGATTTCTAGGAATGGCTCTCTTGTTATTTTCTTTGTGGAAGTGGGTTATTGATATTGTGCCCAGTCGGTATTCCGCATATCACCGCTCTTGGCCAGTTCGGCGTGCATGCCCAGGGCGGCACGGATGGCGTGCGGAGTCTGCGACTTGCCGTCGGTCAGCTTCAGGTAATCCCACAACAGGTTCTTGTAGTCGGGATGTACACAGTTTTCGATGATGGCCTGTGCACGTTCCTTCGGGCTCTTGCCGCGCAGGTCGGCCACACCTTGTTCGGTCACGATGATGTTGACGTCGTGTTCCGTATGGTCGTGGTGTGAAACCATCGGTACAATGGCGCTGATCTTGCCTTCCTTGGCCACAGAGGGACAGGTGAAGATGGAGATGTAGGCGTTGCGTGTGAAGTCACCGCTGCCGCCGATGCCGTTCATCATCTTGGTACCTCCGATGTGTGTGGAGTTGACGTTGCCGTAAAGGTCGGCCTCGATGGCAGTATTGATGGAGATGATGCCCAGGCGGCGTACCACTTCGGGGCTGTTGGAAATTTCGGACGGGCGGAGTACCAGTTTGTCGCGGAAGAAGTCCATGTCGTCGTAGATGCCCTGCAGGCAGTCGTTGGTGACGGTGAGCGAGCAGGCGCTGCCGAACTTGATGCGTCCTTCGCGGATGAGGCCGATAACGGAGTTCTGGATAACCTCGGTGTACATTTCGAAGGGCGGGATGGTCTTGTCGTGACCTAGGGCGCTGAGCACGGCATTGGCAATGTTTCCTACACCGCTCTGCAAAGGCAGGAAGGTGGAGGGGATGATGCCCCGTTTCATATCAGCTACCAGGAAGTCGGCCACGTTCTGTCCGATTTTGTCGGTCAACGGATCGGGAGCGGCAAAACCACGGGCCTCGTCGGGCCAGTTGGTTTCTACTACACCCACAATCTTTTTGGGGTCCACCTGTATGTAGGGAGTTCCGATGCGGTCGCTGGGCTTGTAGATAGGTATTTCGCGACGGTAGGGCGGGTCGAGCGGCTCGTAAACGTCGTGCAGGCCCATGGCAGCCTTGCTGTGGGCAGCATTCAGTTCGACAATGATTTTATCAGCCATGCGGCAGACAGTAGGTGCGATACCTCCGGCAGCTGTCAGGTAGATTTTACCATCGGGAGTTACTTCGCAAGCTTCGATGATGGCCACATCTACTTTGCCCATAAAGCCGTAGCGCAGTTCCTGAGCCATCTGAGAAAGGTGAATGTCGTTGTAGGCTATTTCGCCGTTGTTCACAGCCTTGCGGAAGTCGGTGTTGGTTGTATAGGGGGCACGGTAGCGGATGGCTTTGGCGCGCGACAATACGCCGTCGCACGAGTCACCTGTCGATGCACCTGTAAAGATTCCCACTTGGAAAGGATTTCCTTTGGCATGTTCCGCTTCTGCGATTTTGGCCAGTTCGGCCGTAACGGCTTTGGCTGTACCTGCGGGCGTAAATCCACTCAGGCCGATATTATAGCCATGTTTGATGAGGCTGGCAGCTTCTGCTGCCGAAATGTAATTGAATGCCATAAATTCTATATCATTATTTTCTTTAAAATATTGTTTTGAGTTTTTTGTATCGTTGTTTCGTTCCTCAGTATTTTCTTTGTAAGATTTCCGACCAGATGATGCCTTTGCGTATTTCCTCTGCAGACTGTATGTTAACGGCAGGAGGTGCATCTTCCGTTTTTTGTGTTAGTGATGTTTGTGGAGCGGGTTCGTTATGGAGTCCCGTTTGCTTTGTCTGGTAATTTCTGGGTATAAAAGGTTTTGCTGTCTGCCTGTGCTTTTTGTCAGACTTTTGTGCCGTGTTCGTTGGTTGCAGTGGCTGAACAGGAATACCCTCCCAATTTTCTGGAAGCGGATGGGGAATATTAGGCTGGAACACATCGTCGTCCTCCCTTGAAGGAGCCGAGGTGTTCTTGGCTTCCTTTTTGGCTTGTTTGACGAATCCGATGATGATGACGCCTGCCACTAACAGAAACTTTAAGATATCTTCCATACTCAGAATGTGTTTATTCCATCGCCAAAGGTAACCAAATAATCTGATTGTTGCCAATAAAATGGCAATAAAAAAGGGCAGCTTCACAGCTCCCCTCATTTTTTTAACCTAAACCTTAACTATGAAAAAATCTAATGTTTTTTTTCGATGTACAAATTTGTGAATTTTGTCGAATATTACCAAATGCACTTTGCAAATTGTTTACTGGTTTATGGAATATTAACCTTTTTAAACTTTGAAAAAGCATTTTTGCTGTCAGATGTCAGGATAAGAAGTGATTGGTTTGTATTTTTGCTTGATAGAGCGGAGTGTAACTGGGGTATAGGGGAGGTTTTGAGTACAGACATAAAAAAAGGAGTACCGCTGTACTCCAACCTTTGTTAACCTTAAAATCTAATACTATGAAAAACACGATGCAAAGGTACGGACTTTTGGGAAATCTGCAAATTCTGCAAGAAAAAACTGATGTTATATAACATGTTTTATGAATATGCGTTATTTTGTTAAGGGTTACTAAGGAATGGGAGCCCGCAGATGCTTGTTTTCTAAAAAAGATTTATCTTTGTTTCTGTTTAGTTTTTAAGCCGAAACCTCATGAACGAAGATATTGTCCTTACACCGATGATGAAGCAGTTTCTCGACCTCAAGGCCAAGCACCCTGACGCCGTGATGCTGTTCCGTTGCGGAGACTTCTATGAAACCTATTCGACTGATGCCATTGTGGCTTCCGAAATCCTGGGCATCACGCTGACCAAGCGTGCCAACGGCAAGGAGAAAACCATCGAGATGGCCGGATTTCCCTATCATGCGCTCGATACGTACCTGCCGAAACTGATCCGTGCGGGCAAGCGCGTGGCCATCTGCGACCAGCTGGAAGATCCCAAGCTGACCAGGAAACTGGTGAAGCGCGGCATCACGGAACTGGTGACGCCCGGTGTCAGCATCAACGACAACGTGCTGAACTACCGTGAGAACAACTTCTTGGCTGCCGTACACTTCGGAAAGGGAGCCTGCGGTGTGGCGTTTCTCGATATTTCGACGGGCGAGTTTCTGACGGCGGAAGGTCCCTTCGACTACATCGACAAGCTGCTCAACAACTTCGGCCCCAAGGAGGTGCTCTTCGAACGGGGCAAGCGGCCGATGTTCGAGGGCAATTTCGGCAGCAAGTTCTTCACCTTCGAGCTGGACGACTGGGTGTTTACCGAGACGACGGCACGCGAAAAGCTGCTGAAGCACTTCGAGGTGAAGAATCTGAAAGGTTTCGGTGTGGAGCACCTGAAGAACGGCATCATCGCTTCGGGAGCCATCCTGCAATACCTCATCATGACGCAGCACACGCAGATAGGCCACATCACGTCGCTGGCCCGCATCGAGGAAGACAAGTATGTCCGGCTCGATAAGTTTACCGTGCGTAGCCTCGAGCTGATGGGCTCGATGAACGACGGGGGCAGTTCGCTGCTCAGCGTCATCGACAAGACCATCTGCCCCATGGGTGCCCGCCTGATGAAACGCTGGCTGGTGTTCCCGCTGAAGGATGTGCGCCCCGTCAACGACCGCCTGGACGTAGTGGAATACTTCTTCCGCCAGCCCGACTTCCGCGACCTGGTGGAGGAGCAGCTGCACCGTATCGGCGACCTGGAGCGCATCCTGTCGAAGGTGGCCGTGGGCCGCGTCAGTCCCCGCGAGGTGGTGGCGCTGAAAGTGGCCCTGCAGGCCATTGAACCCATCAAGCAGGCCTGCCTGGAGGCCGACAATGCCAGCCTGAACCGCATCGGCGAGCAGCTCAACGTCTGCCAGTCCATCCGCGACCGCATCGACCGTGAAATCAACAACGACCCGCCGCTGCTGGTCAACAAGGGCGGCGTTATCAAGCAGGGCGTCAGTGCCGAGCTCGACGAGCTGCGCCAGATAGCCTACAGCGGCAAGGACTACCTGCTCCAGCTGCAGCAGCGCGAAAGCGAGCTGACGGGCATACCGAGCCTGAAGATAGGCTACAACAACGTCTTCGGCTACTACATCGAGGTGCGCAACGTCCACAAGGAGAAAGTACCCCAGGAGTGGATACGCAAGCAGACGCTGGTCAACGCCGAACGCTACATCACGCAGGAGCTGAAGGAATACGAAGAGAAGATACTCGGCGCGGAAGACAAGATACTGGTGCTCGAGACACAGCTCTACAACGAGCTGGTGCAGGCCTTGAGCGAGTTCATCCCCGCCATCCAGATCAACGCCAACCAGGTGGCCCGTCTCGACTGCCTCCTGTCGTTTGCCACGGCCGCGCGCGAGAACAACTACATCCGCCCCGTCCTCTCGGACGACGACGTGCTCGACATCCGTCAGGGCCGTCATCCCGTTATCGAGAAGCAGCTCCCCATCGGCGAGAAGTACGTGGCCAACGACGTGATGCTCGACAGCCAGACGCAGCAGATCATCATCATCACCGGTCCCAACATGGCCGGTAAGTCGGCCCTGCTCCGCCAGACGGCCCTCATCACCCTCATGGCACAGATAGGCTGCTTCGTGCCCGCCGAGAGCGCGCACATCGGGCTGGTGGACAAGATATTCACCCGTGTGGGTGCCAGCGACAACATCTCCGTGGGCGAATCGACCTTCATGGTCGAGATGAACGAGGCGGCCGACATCCTGAACAACCTGTCGCCGCGCAGCCTCGTGCTCTTCGACGAGCTGGGACGCGGTACGTCGACCTACGACGGCATCTCCATCGCCTGGGCCATCGTGGAGTATATCCACGAACATCCCAAGGCCAAGGCGCGCACCCTCTTTGCCACGCACTACCACGAGCTGAACGAGATGGAGAAGAGCTTCGCCCGCATCAAGAACTACAATGTGGCGGTGAAGGAGGTGGACGGCAAGGTCATCTTCCTGCGCAAGCTGGAGCGGGGCGGCAGCGAGCACTCCTTCGGTATCCACGTGGCCAAGCTGGCAGGCATGCCCAAGAGCATCGTGAAGCGCGCCGACGAAATCCTGAAGCAGCTGGAGCGCGAGAACCGCCAGACGGGCACCGTCACGGGCAAGACCATCACCGAAGGGCCTTCGTCGGCCGGCGGCATGCAGCTCAGCTTCTTCCAGCTGGACGACCCCGTGCTGTGTCAGATACGCGACGAGATACTGAACCTCGACGTGAACAACCTGACGCCCCTCGAAGCATTGAACAAGCTGAACGACATCAAGCGCATCGTCAAGGGGAAATAAGATATTCCGGTTTTTGAAAATGATTGACAGGATGGAGCCTTTCTCCATCCTGTTGTTTTTTGCAGCCGTAGGAGAGGTTTCAACCCCAAAGGGCTTATGTTTGAAGCATAGAGGTCGAATGTTTGAAACATACCCCCCTTAGGTTTGAAACATTCTCTGGGAGAATCAAAAATGCAAGGAGGGAGCCGGTGCAGGCATCGTTGCGGATGGTTGGTAAAAAATAGTTATCGATGTAAGATCTTTACTCTATTCTTATAGCTATGTTCCCATTGGCCGGCCAATTATATCAATTCTTATTTCGAACTTATGTTGTTATTATTTTTAAGAATTATCAATATGATATGGCATAATTTAATATATTTGTAAACGCACATGAAAAATCTGGCCTTTTTGTGTGTTCAAACAGTTAGTGAGGTCTTAACTTAAAATGTTTTTATTATGATGGACAACAAGCTTTTTACTTTTTTCGAGTTGGTATGGGGGTATATTGACAGAGGAACTTTCTATCGTGAACCTTTCAGATGGCTGTATGGAACTGTATCTGTTTTGAATCTGTTATTTCCGCTTTACATCATCTACACTGTCACCGACAGCGAAGTATTTGAATTCCTCTCCGGCGGCGATATCGTTGCCTGCGTGCTGGTCTTCTTGCTGCTGATATTTTTGGGAATCATGAGTTTCAGCCTATGGATGGACCGGAAGAAAAAGATGAAAGACATCCTTTTGGACAATAGCGATTTTGTAGCTATCCCGATGGTTTCTCATTTCATTCAAACCTTGGGCGAATGGCTTGGTTTCTATTTTGGAGTGGGCGGATGTGTGATTTCGCTCTTTTTTGTCGTTTTCGGATTAGGAGACTCGTTGGGTCAGCTGTTTGGAATACTTCCTTTGGGAACAGGCTTGTCAATGGTTGTGATTTATCCTATTGTGGGTTATTTGATTGTTGTCTCCGGCCGTTTGATAGCTGAGTTGTACAGGGCATTGGCATCAATAGCCAATAATACGAAACGTACAAATCCCGCCAAGGGACAGGAAGATACTCCGGCCGATGAAGCACCGGTAGGCACTGAAGATTGATCCCCTCCTTTCAGAGGAAACAGAAAGCCATTATGCTGGCTGGTAAACCGGCATAATGGCTTTGTTTTGTTTTTCAGCGGTCCCGAAGCCACGGGGGCGTCATGCCTTCTTCTGCCGTCCGTAGAAGAACATGAAGTAAAGGCCGATGAGGACGAAGGGCACACTGAGCCACTGGCCCATGTTCAGCGTCATGCCGTCCTCGAAGTCCACCTGGTTCTCCTTGAGGAACTCGATGAAGAAGCGGAAGACGAAGATTTCCGTCAGACAGAGGCCGAAGAAGAAGCCGCGGTGATAGGGCGGGGCGACTTGTGCGTCGGCTTTCGCACCCTTGCTGAAGTCGGTACGCGGGGTAGCGGGAGCCTGTTTCTGCCCGCGCTTGTACAGCCACACCATGCCGAGGAAGAAGACGAAATAGGCCAGCGCCTCGTAGAACTGGGCTGGATGGCGGGGCACCATGTCCACCCGCTCGAAGACGAAAGCCCAGGGTACGTCTGTCGGCCGCCCGATAATCTCGGAGTTCATCAGATTGGCCAGACGGATGCAGCAGGCGGTGATGGGGGTGGCTACGGCAATCATGTCGAGCACGTCCATGTAGTGCATCTTCGTCTTGCGGCAGTAGAGCCACAGGGCGATGATGAGTCCCAGCGTACCGCCGTGGCTGGCCAGGCCTTCGTAGCCCGTAAACTTCCATCCGCCGTCCGGCAGGAACTTCACGGGGAGAATCATTTCCCAGAAGTGGTGCAGGTAGTAGTCGGGCTGGTAGAACAGGCAGTGGCCCAGGCGGGCACCGATGAGGATGCCGAAGAAGCAGTAGAAGAATAGCGGTTCGAACTTGTCGTCGCCGATGCGCCGGTCGCGGTATTCTTTCTGCACGATGAAGTAGGCAAAAGCCAGGCCGATGACCCACAGCAGGCCATAGTAACGGATGGAGATGCCGAAGAGGTTGAACAGTTCGGGATCGGGGTTCCAGTGGATGTTGAGTAACGGTAACATGACGTTTCTTTCTTGGTTTTATGGTTACGGTTGCCAAAAGTAGTCTTTATCCGGCAAAGAACAAAATCCGCAGGTCAGAGATTTTTGAACTTTTCTGCCACCATCCGGTAGGTGGGGATGTCGATGCCCTGCGTTTCGGCGGCGGCAATCATGTCGAACAGCAGACCCTGCACCTCGCTTTCGTGTCCGCGGGCCATGTCTTTCTGCATGGAGGCGGTGCTGTGCGGGTCGAGCTTGTCCATCACCTTCAGATTGTATTCCACCAGGTCTTCCTTCGGCTCTATGCCCAGTTTGCGGCCCAAGGCGGCACTTTCGCGCGATAGGCCGATGAAGGTGTCGCGCACGGGGCCGGGCTTCTGTACTTCGCCCATAGGCACGTCGTAGTAGGCGCCCGTCACAGCCATGGCCGAGATGAACGACCACTTGACGAAGGTGTCGCGGTTGATGTCGTCCGAGATTTCGGCCTTGATGCCGCTTTCCTGCAGGTCGCGCTGCACGGCTTCGAGTGTTTCACGGGGAACATCCGTGCCTTGGTGCGCACCATAGACCAGACGGAAAATCCGTCCCATCTGTGTGATCTCGCCCCGGCCGCTGACGAAGCCCACGATGTAGATGCAGCCGTCGAGCACCGTGACGCCCGGCACCAGACGCTGGATGCGGGGTCCCGTGCCATAGACGTTGAGGATGGGGATGACCACGGTTTCGGGTTTCGAGGCCCGCCGGATGAGGTCGGTGATGGAATTGACGGAATATCCTTTGACGCAGACAAAGATGACGTCTGCCTTGTCCTGATATTCCTCAGCCGTACAGGCGGGGACATGCAGGGTGTGTTCGCCCTTGAGGTCGGAGTGGAGACGGAGTCCGTGTTCGCGGATGGCGGCCAGGTGTTCGCCGCGGGCAATGCAGGTGACGTTTTTCCCTGCCAGTGCCAAGAAGGCGGCGATGCTTCCGCCTACGCCGCCGGTACCTGCAATGAGATAGTTCTTCATGCTGTATTTGTTTTTGAGGGTTGGGATGTATTTGTTCAGTTTACATACTTTTCTTTTTCCATATAGTAGAGCCCTTCGCCCCGATCGCCGTTGTCGAGGTCTTCCAGTTCTACCTTGAAGACGTGGTAGGGCAGGTCGGTATCTTGTTTGGGACGATCTACGGTGAGTAGGTAGGCATTCCCCCATTCGTCGGCTGAGAAGTATTCCTTGATTTCCTGCTTCATCAGGATGGGTACTTCCTCGCCGTCTATCCATACGGTGGCCTTCAGACGGTCAAGGGTGGGGGCGAGGCGGACGGCACGTGCGTCGTCGCGTGCGGCTCCCTGCTCGATGTTGCTCACGTCTTGGGCATGCTGCGTCTGGGAGGCTTCCATCTGCTGGAAGCGGGTCAGGCT
Organism: Candidatus Bacteroides merdavium; assembly: GCA_019116805.1. GTDB lineage: Bacteria > Bacteroidota > Bacteroidia > Bacteroidales > Bacteroidaceae > Bacteroides > Bacteroides merdavium. The sequence goes on from DXAV01000015.1 coordinate 69,680, forward strand.
CATGGGGCGGACGAATATCTGGTAGCAGGGCATGGCTCCGGGGATGCGGAACACACGCAGGCCGTAGACTTCCATGCGGTGGTAGCGGATGTCGAGCGTCGTGTCGCGGTCGGCGATGAAGTCCCATGCCCAGAATTCCAGCCGCTGGTCGGCTGCCGGCAAGGCTGAACCTTGGGGCGTATGCGGATAGGTGTCCATGCGCAAGGCTCCCATGCTTTGGTATTTGCCGCGGGGAATGCGTATCGAGTAGCGTCCGTCGGCATCTGTCATGGCCTGGGCTGCGTCGTCGAACGAAGGTGTCTGCCAGAAGAGCGAACAACTGTCGATGGGCTGTCCTTCGTAGTCGGTCACGCGTCCGCAGATGGTTACGCTGTCGGTCGCCGTCTGTGCCTGCAGGGGGAGAACCAGCAGGGTGAGAAGGAGTGGGAGAATGGCTTTCATGGAGTTATGGTTGTTTTGTATCAGGGGGTATAATTTGACGAGGCCATCCGGGTGCTTGCCCCGTGGCCTCGTCCTTTATCTTGTCTTTGTCCTTACACGTTGAAGCGGAAGTGCATGATGTCGCCGTCCTGCACCACGTAGTCCTTGCCTTCGACGCTGAGCTTGCCGGCCTCGCGCACGGCAGCTTCGGAACCGTACTTGATGTAGTCGTCGTACTTGATGACCTCGGCGCGGATGAAGCCCTTCTCGAAGTCGGTGTGGATGACGCCGGCACATTGCGGAGCCTTCCATCCCTTGCGATAGGTCCAGGCCTTGACTTCCATTTCGCCGGCGGTGATGAACGTTTCCAGATTGAGCAGGCTGTAGATGGCCTTGATGAGTCGGTTGCAACCGCTTTCCTTCAGGCCGAGGTCTTCGAGGAACATCTGTTTCTCCTCGTAAGTCTCCAGTTCGGCGATGTCGGCTTCGGTCTGGGCGGAGATAATCATCAGCTGGGCATCCTCGCCCTCGATGGCCTTGCGCACCTGCTCCACGTAGGCGTTGCCGGTGGCGGCGGAGGTATCGTCCACGTTGCACACGTAGAGCACGGGCTTGGTGGTGAGCAGGAACATCTGGCGGGCGCAGGTTTCTTCGTCCTCGTTCTGCGGAACGACGGTGCGGGCGCTCTTGCCCTGTTCCAGCGCTTCCTTGTAGCGGAGCAGCAGTTCGTATTCCAGCTTGGCGTTCTTGTCGCCACCTACCTTGGCAACTTTTTCCACGCGCTTGATACGGTTTTCTACCGTCTCGAGGTCTTTCAGCTGGAGCTCGGTGTCGATGATTTCCTTGTCACGAACGGGATCAACGGAGCCGTCCACGTGGACGATGTTGCCGTTGTCGAAGCAGCGCAGCACGTGGATGATGGCGTCGCACTCGCGGATGTTGCCCAGGAACTGGTTGCCCAGGCCTTCACCCTTGCTGGCGCCCTTGACGAGCCCGGCAATATCGACGATGTCGCACACGGCGGGGACGATGCGGCCCGGATGGACGATTTCGGCCAGCTTGGTCAGTCGTTCGTCGGGCACGGATACCTGGCCCATTTGGGCGTCGATGGTACAGAACGGGAAGTTGGCTGCCTGTGCCTTCGCGCTGGACAGGCAGTTGAAGAGTGTGGATTTTCCCACGTTGGGAAGGCCCACGATACCTGCTTTTAATGCCATAAGTCTATCTTGTTTTTAATTATTGTTCAGTTAATAGCTTGCAAAGATAACGTTTTTTCTCCGTTTCTTTACATGATGGAAGGCAATAGTGTCAGATGAAAAACTTCAGCATGAAGAAGACGGCCAGAATAAACATCCCGATACTCAACTTCTTGACCTTTCCGCAACAAAGGTTGATCAGTACGTAGCTGAGCAGGCCCAAGACGATACCCTCGGATATGCTGTAGGAAAATGGCATGAAGATGATGCAGATAAAAGCAGGAATGGATTCCGAGTAATCTGTGAAGTCCAGTTGCTTTAGCGGAGACATCATCATCAGTCCCACCAGGATCAGTACAGGTGCTGTGGCTGCACTCGGCACTGCCAGAAAGAACGGAGCGAGAAACAGGGCCAGCAAGAAACATATGGCGGTAACAAAAGCTGTCAGTCCGCTGCGTCCCCCCTCGCTTACTCCCGATGCGCTTTCTACAAAGGTCGTGACGGTGCTGGTACCAAGGCAGGCTCCAGCAGTAGTACCGATGGCGTCTGTCAAGAAAGCTTGCTTCAAGCGTGGAATTTTTCCGTCTTTGGTTATCATGCCAGCCTTGGTAGATACGCCTACCAGTGTGCCGATGGTGTCGAACATATCCATAAACAGGAAGGTAAGCACTACGATGATCATTTCTTTAGTAAAGATATGTTCCCATTGGAACTGGAAGAAGATGGGGCTGATGGAAGGTGGTGTACTGATGATACCGTCCATGTGTGTCAGTCCCATGGGGACACCGATAAGTGTGGTGAGCAGAATGCCAAAGAGCAAAGCTCCGCGTACCTGTTTGACTAGTAAGATGGAAGTAATCAACAGCCCGATAATGCCTAGTAGAGCTGAGCCTGACGTGATATTTCCGAGGCTTACGAGTGTGGTGTCGTTACTTACGATAATGCCAGTATTCTGCAGCCCCAAGAATGCAATGAATAGTCCGATGCCTCCCCCGATGGCTATTTTTAATGTAGAGGGGATTGCGTTGACAATTTTTTCGCGCAGGTTGCTTACGGTTAGTAAGATGAAGATGATACCTTCAATAAAGACGGCCGTAAGGGCAAATTGCCAGGAATAGCCCATCGTCAGGCAGACGGTGTAGGCAAAGAATGCGTTCAGTCCCATGCCCGGTGCCAGTCCGAACGGAAGTTTGGCATAGAAAGCCATCAGTAGGGTGGTGAAAGCTGAGGTTAGGACGGTTGTCGTGAACAAGGCTCCCTTGTCCATACCTGTCACGCTCAGTATGTTCGGATTGACGGCCAGAATGTAGGCCATTGTCAGGAAAGTGGTAATTCCGGCCAGAATTTCCGTTCGGACGTTGGTGATGTGGGAATCGAAACCAAATAATTTCTTCAGCATAGTCGCATAAGTTGGGTTTAATGTCTATTGGGCATTGTTGCAGAATGATGTGCCCGAATATCAGCTGTAAAAGTAAGCATAATTAGTAAGAACTTCAAATTCGGAAGTTACAAAATCCGTCTGTTTTTTCTGTCGGGTGAAGAAAGCTAGGCGTCCGTTTTCCCTAAATTCTTCCGATGTATATAAAATTGGAGAGTTGAATAGGCTCTGGTTGAGCGAAATGAGAATTATTTGAAGAAACAAAGAAGGCTGCTCAAAATCATTATGAGCAGCCTTTCCTTGCAGTTAACTAAAAAGGTTTGGTTTATTGTTAGGAGTAAAATAGTTTCGCTTAAGAGAGTAAAGGGGGATATTTATTTAGCGGCTACGTACATGGTGGTTGTTTTTGCAGTTTCCTCCACGTAGCGGCCTTTGCGGTTGCTCCATTTGTAATAACTGGTTGTCACCTGATTGTCATTGTATGTATAGCGTACGCACATTACTTTCTTCCAAGTCTTCTGGTTTTCGTCCCAGCATACAGTTTCATTTTCGATGAGACGCTTCTGGTCATCATATTTGTAATGGTATTCCAAATAGTTGGTCAGCAGATTGTTGTTGTTTTTGTAAACGCTTTGGCTTACTTTCAGTCCGTTCACTTCTTTCGAATTGTAAACGAAGTCATTGTTTTGGAAAGCGAATGCGCTTATGCCGAAGGTCAGGAACAAGGTGGATACAAACAGCTTCTTTAAGGATACTTTTGTTTTCATGATTAATATTGATTTATGTCTATTCTTTCTTTTTTTCTATGCTTTGTTTCTTAAAATCGGTGCAAAGGTAGTTATTATATTGACATAATGTCTGATATTTGATGAATATTTTTCAAAGTGTAAGTATTGAGGTTTTTTATATCCTTTCTTTTTGACCGGTAAATATCAAAAAAAATGTCCGGTAGATGATCTACCGGACGTTTTGCATACAAAGTGCATTTTAATTAATTTCTTTTGGCTGCTTTCTGATTGTAAGTTAAAGTTTGTTATCAGCCTTTTTAGTGAGCCTCCAGCCAGTTGGTTCCCCACCCACAATCGGCCTTGAGGGGCACGTGCATGCGATAAGCGTTCTCCATTTCCTCGATTACAATTTTTTGTACGAGCTCCTTTTCGGCCGTCGGAACGCTGAAATTCAGTTCGTCGTGGACCTGTAAAATCATCTTTGCTTTCAGATTGTTACTTTGGAAGCGCTGATAGATGCGAGCCATGGCTACTTTGATGATGTCGGCAGCGCTACCTTGGATGGGTGCGTTGATGGCATTACGTTCGGCATAGCCACGTACGACGGAGTTGCGCGAGTTGATGTCGGGCAGGTAACGCTTGCGGTGGAAGATGGTTTCCACGTAGCCCTGTTCGCGGGCCACGTTGATGCTGCGGTCCATGTAAGCCTTCACGCGGGGATAGGTGGCGAAGTAGCCGTCTATCAGCTCCTTGGCTTCCTGGCGGGAGACGTTCATGCGTTCGGCCAACCCGAAAACCGAGATGCCATAGATGATACCGAAATTGGCCGTCTTGGCCTTGCGGCGCATGTCGGAGGTTACTTCGTCGATACCTATCTTATAGATTTTGGCGGCGGTGGCAGCATGGATGTCGTCGCCCTCGACGAAAGCTTCGATCATGTTGGGGTCTTCGCTGAGGTGGGCCATGATACGCAGCTCGATCTGCGAGTAGTCGGCCGAGAAGAATTCGCAACCGTCGTCGGGGATGAAGGCCTTGCGGATTTCCTTGCCGTCCTCGTCGCGAATGGGGATGTTCTGCAGGTTAGGGTTGCTTGAGCTGAGCCGGCCTGTGGCGGTGACGGCCTGGTTGAACGACGTATGGATGCGTCCCGTCCGTGGGTTGATGAGCTGGGGCAGGGCTTCGATGTAGGTGCCCAACAGCTTCTTCAGGCCGCGATGCTCCAGTATCTTGCCCACGATGTCGTGCTTGCCGCGGAGGCTTTCGAGCACTTCTTCGGAGGTGACGTACTGGCCGGTCTTGGTCTTCTTGGGTTTCTCCATCAGCTTGAGGCGGTCGAAGAGCACTTCGCCCACCTGCTTCGGCGAGGCGATGTTGAAGGCTCCGCCAGCCAATGTGTAGATGTCTTCCTCGATTTGGCTGAGGCGGGCGTTGAAGTGTGCGGCCGACTGCTTCAGGGCTTTCGTGTCCAGACGCACGCCGTTGCTCTCGATGTTCACGAGGACGGGCACGAGTGGCATTTCTATTTCATAGAAGAGGTGTTCCACGCCTTGCGCCTTGAGTTCCTTCTCGAGGACGTTCTTCAGCTTCAGGGTGACGTCGGCATCTTCGCAGGCGTAGCGATAGACTTCGGCGGGAGCGAGGTCGCGCATGTTCTTCTGTCCCTTGCCCCGCGGGCCGATGATCTGGTCGATGTGGATGGTGCGGTAGTGCAGGTAGATTTCGGCCAGGTAGTCCATATTATGTCGAAGTTCGGGCTGGAGCACGTAGTGGGCAAGCATGGTGTCGAAGAGCGGACCTTGCACATGGACGCCGTAGTTTTGCAGGACAATCATGTCGTACTTGATGTTCTGTCCTACCTTCATCGATTTCGGGTTTTCGTAGAGCGGTCGGAGTTCGTTCACAATTTTTAAGGCTTCTTCCCGATCGGTAGGAACTGGCACATACCATGCCCGATTTTCGGCGTCACTGAAGCTCATGCCCACCAGTTCGGCCTCCATCGGCTCGGTGCCGGTGGTTTCCGTATCTATTGAGAGAATTTCCGTTGTCAATAACTTTTGAAGAAATTCGCGTCTTTTCTCTTCTGTATCAACAAGTTGATAGTCGGTTTCTATTGTTTCTAAGCTGCTGAGAATCGAATTTTCGGCGCCGCCCGTCCCCTCGTCCGCAAATAACGCAAACAAATCGCCTTGGATTTCGGCCTTCGGAGTGACCTCTTTCGTAGCGGCAGGCTGGGCGAAGAGGGTACCAGCAAACGGGTCGGCCGGAGCGGCAGGGTGGGGAGTTTCGCCTTTGCCAAGCACGCGGTCGATGAGGGTGCGGAATTCCAGTTCCTCGAAAATTCGTCGTAACGCTTCCTTGTCCGGCTTTTCTCGGACGAGGGCCTGCATGTCGAGCTCGATAGGGACATCGGTCTTGATGGTGGCCAGGAATTTGGAAAAGACAATCTGCTCCCTGTTCGTCTCGACCTTTGTCTTCAGGGCGCCCTTCAGCTGATCGGTGTTGGCCAGCAGGTTCTCGATGCTGCCGAACTGGGCGATGAGTTTCTGTGCCGTCTTCTCGCCTACACCTGGGCAGCCGGGGATATTGTCCGACGCATCACCCATTAGGCCCAGCATGTCGATGACCTGCAGGGTGGACTGGATGTCGAACTTCGCCTTGACTTCCTCCGTGCCCATCACCTCGAAGCCGCCCGTGTGTTTGGGACGGTACATGAAGACGTGCTCGCCCACCAGCTGGCCGTAGTCCTTGTCGGGCGTCATCATGTAGGTGGTGATGCCCTGCCGTCCGGCTTCGGTGGCCAGTGTGCCTATCACGTCGTCGGCCTCGTAGCCCGCCACCTCGAGGATGGGGATGCGGTAGGCGCGGATGATGTCCTTTATAATAGGTACGGAGAAGCGGATGGCTTCGGGCGTCTCCTCTCGCTGGGCCTTGTACTGTTCGTAGGCCTCGTGGCGGAAGGTGGGGCCCGCCGGGTCGAAAGCCACACCGATGTGGGTGGGATTCTCCTTCTTGAGCACCTCTTCGAGGGTGTTGACGAAGCCCAGGATGGCCGAGGTATTCTGCCCCTTCGAGTTGATTCTCGGGTTCTTGATGAGCGCATAGTAGGCGCGGTAGATGAGCGCGTATGCGTCGAGCAGGAAAAGTTTATCGGTTGAATTCATACATTTTATCCTTTTTTGCAGGGTAAAAGTACAAAAAAATACCGTATTAACCGTTTTATTCGTATTTTTGTACCCAAATAATGCCCTCATGGATATAGCATCAGTGATACAAGCCCCCATTTCTGCTGAGTTGGAAGACTTCAGGCAGCTGTTTGCCCGTTCGCTTTCCAGTTCTAACCCTCTGCTCAACAGTGTAATTGAACACATTCTTCAGCGGAGCGGGAAGATGATGCGGCCTATGCTGGTGCTGCTTTCGGCCAAACTATGGGGGACGGTTTCTCCGGCCGCCCTTCATGCGGCCGTGGCATTGGAGCTGCTCCATAATGCCAGTCTGGTGCATGACGATGTGGTGGACGAAAGCGGTGAACGTCGTGGACAGCTCTCGGTGAACGCCGTGTTCAACAACAAGGTGGCCGTGCTCTCGGGCGACTATCTGCTGGCTACGGCCCTTGTACAGGTGGCTTTGACGCGCAATCATGACATTATCGACGTGGTTTCTGCCTTGGGTCAGGACTTGGCCGACGGCGAATTGCTTCAGCTTTCCAACGTGGGCAACACTGATTTCTCCGAAGCAGTTTATTTTGAGATTATCCGCAAGAAGACGGCCGTACTTTTTGCTGCCTGCACCAAGTGTGGCGCCCTGTCGGCCGGAATCAGTGCCGAGGACGTGGAGAAGGCACGTCTGTTTGGCGAATACATCGGCCTCTGCTTCCAGATCAAGGACGACATTTTCGATTACTACGAGGACAAGCAGATAGGCAAGCCGACGGGCAACGACATGCACGAAGGCAAGCTGACGTTGCCTGTGCTCCATGTGCTTAACGCTACGGGCGACGAAGAGGCCCGTACCATTGCCCTGCGGGTGAAATCGGGCATTGCATCGGCCGATGAAATCGGCCGTTTGGTGGCTTTCACCAAGGAAAACGGTGGCATCGAGTATGCCGAAAGGGTGATGCGCGAATATCGCGAGAAGGCCTTTGCGCTGCTCCCCGCTACAGCCAACATGGCTGTCCGTCAGTCGCTGGAGGCCTACCTTAATTATGTGGTGGAAAGACAGAAATAAAACATTGTAATGATATGAATAAAAGGCCGTTTTCCGAGGAGGAAAGCGGCCTTTTATTTTTGTGTATTCGAGTTCTGTTTAGAAGAACTTCGTCTCCTTGCCCAGTATGTCGCTCAGCAGCAGGTTGGCCAGGCGGCTAGTGCCTAGGCGGAACAGGGTATTATTCAACCACTCTTCGCCCAGCACTTCCTTCACGATGGAATAATAGACGAGGGCGTCGTTCACTGTGTTGATGCCTCCGGCTGGCTTGAAGCCTACCTTGTTGCCCGTCTCTTCGTAATACTCCTTGATGGCTTGGCACATCACGTAGGCAGCTTCGGGTGTAGCAGCAGGTTGCTGTTTTCCAGTTGAAGTCTTGATGAAGTCGGCACCGGCATACATCGATAAAATCGAGGCTTTTTTGATGTTGGTGGCTGTGCGGAGGGCACCTGTCTCGAGGATAACTTTTAAGTGCTTGTCTTTGCAGGTGGCCTTCAGTTCCTGGATTTCGTCGCACATGCTTTCATAGTCACCCACAAGGAACTTGCCTACGGAGATGACGATGTCTATTTCATCGGCTCCGTCCATAACGGCCATGGCGGTTTCAGCTACTTTTACTTCGGTAAAGGTCTGCGAGGAAGGAAATCCGCCCGATACGCAGGCTATCTTCACGTCTTCCACCTCGAGTGTGTCCTTTACAATCTCAGCGAAGTTGGGATAGACGCAGATGGCTGCTACGTTCTTCATATCGGGAAACTCTTCGTCGAAACGGTTTACGTTCTGGGTGAAGCGCATCACACTTTCATCGCTGTCCGTAGTGTTCAGCGTGGTGAGGTCGATGCAGTGGAAGAGGAATTTCTTGATTTCAGTTGTATTGTTTTCGGCCACTTTCTGTTCGATGATGGCCTTCACTTGTGCGGCTACATCCGCATCGTCGAGGCTGGTATTATATTTGGCCAGCGCTTCGTCATACTTGTTTTGAGTAGGCTCTTTACTTTCCATGTTCCTTCAGTTTAGGGTTGTTGATATGTCTGTCTTGATCTCGTTTCGTTTTTTTCTCGATGCTGCGGCGGAAAGCCTCGGTCAGGTTGGTTCCCGTCTGGTTGGCGATGCAGAGCAGCACCCAGAAGACGTCGGCTATCTCTTCGTCCAAATTGTCCTTTTCACCGGGCTTGAACGACTGGTCGCCGTACTTGCGGGCCATGACGCGGGCCAGTTCGCCCACTTCTTCAGTCAGTACGGCCATATTGGTCAGTTCGCTGAAGTAACGCACACCGTACGTCTTGATCCAGCTGTCCACCTGTTTCTGTGCTTCTTCCAGTGTCATATCGCTGTATTTTGGGGGTTACTCCTTGTTCTTGGTGTCGATGCAAATGGTTACGGGGCCATCGTTCAGCAGCTCCACCTTCATGTCGGCACCGAATTCTCCCGTGCCCACTTCCTTGCCCAGAGCTGTCGAAAGATCCTTGCAGAAACGCTCGTACAGGGGAATGGAAATATCGTGCTTGGCGGCGCGGATGTATGACGGGCGGTTCCCTTTCTTCGTCGAAGCGTGCAGTGTGAACTGGCTGATGACAAGGATTTCGCCTCCCATGTCGAGGATGGAGCGGTTCATTACGCCGTTTTCATCGTCGAAGATGCGCAGGTTCACTATTTTCTTGCAGAGCCAGTCGATGTCTTCCTGTCCGTCGGCTTCTTCGATGCCTACGAGTATCATCATGCCTTGGCCGATGGCTGCCTTGCAATGTCCGTTGATGGTTACCGAAGCATGTGCGGTGCGTTGTATCACTACTCTCATGTCTTTGTATCTTGTTTTACCGACTGACAAAGATAGTGAAAGGAGAATGCAATACAAAATAACCCCGCTTATTTTTATTGCTGAGCCGCACCCTGGCTTAATTCAAAGATACATTTTTTGCAAGGATGTTATTTCTGTAGGCGTTTTTGGGGTCGGGCGTGCGGGGTTATTCTGCTTCCGTCCTATCCTTTTGCTTGCCGAAATGTTCCTGCAGTATGTGTGCTTTGGCTTCGCCTATGACGGCTGCCCATTCCTGCGGCGTGGCTTCGCGGAGTCGTTTTACGCTTTTGAATTCTTTGAGCAGGGCATTTTTGCTCTTTTCACCGATGCCTTTTATCTCGTCCAGTTCCGAGGCGGTCTGCCGCTTGCTGCGCTTGTCACGATGGAAGGTGATGGCATAGCGGTGTACTTCGTCCTGTATGCGGGTCAGCAGGTTGAATAGGGGGGTACCCTGTTTCAGTCCGATGTTTTGGGGAGGGGAGCCTGAAAACAGTTCATTTGTGCGGTGGCGGTTGTCTTTGGCCAGACCGGCGATTGGGATGTCAAGTCCTAGTTCGTCTATAACCTCTTTTACGGCGCTCATTTGGCCTTTCCCGCCGTCGGTGATAAGAAGGTCGGGTAGAGGTGTGTTTTCCTCTACAGCGCGCTTGTAGCGTCTCCATACGACTTCTTTCATTGAGGCATAGTCGTCGGGGCCTTCTACACTCTTGATGTTGTACTTGCGGTAGTCCTTCTTCGACGGCTTTCCTTTGATGAAGACTACGCAGCCAGCCACGGGATCGGAGCCTTGGATATTCGAATTGTCGAAGCACTCGATACGCAAGGGCAGACGGTCCAGATGCAGTTGTTGCTGGATTTCTTTCAATAGGCGCGTGACGCGCTGTTCTGGATTCAGTTTCTCCTGCTGCTTCAGACGGTCCACTTTGTATTGCTTTACATTCTGGATGGATAGGTCGAGTAGTTTCTTCTTGTCGCCTCTCTGAGGGATGGTGAAGATCACATCGTTTAGTTCCATGTTCAGTTCAAATGGTACGATGATCTCGCGTGACTGGCTTTTGTAGCGTTCGCGCATTTCGATGATACCTAACTGGAGCAATTCCTCCTTGGTTTCCTCAAGGCGCTTCTTATATTCGAAGGTGAAGGCTTGGTTAATGGCACCGTTCGTGATATGCAGGTAGTTGATGAAAGCCGCCCTTTCATCGGTATCTTCCTCGATGGAGAAGACGTCGATGTTGTGGAGTACATTGCTCACCACTTCCGAACGTGAACGGTAGCTCTCTATCATCAGGTATTTCTCTTTCACTTTCTGTGCTTCCTCGAACTTCATTTCGGCAGCCAGATCCTGCATTTGCTGGTAGAGCAGTTGTTCCACCTCGCGTGTATTTCCTTTCAAGATCTCCTTGATTTCACCGATGTTCTTTAGATATTCCTCATGACTCAGCTTCCCGATACAGGGGCCTGCGCAGTTTCGAATGTGGTATTCCAGGCAGACGTTGAACTTGCCTGCACGTATGTTTTCCGGAGTGAGATTGAGGTTGCAGGTGCGGATGGGGTACAGATGTTTGATGAGGTCAAGAACAGCATACATGGATTGGACGTGGCTGTAGGGGCCGTAGTAGGACGAACCGTTGCGTATGATACGACGTGTCTTGAAGATGCGTGGAAAATATTCGTTCTGAATGCAGATACTGGGGTAGGTCTTGTCGTCTTTCAATAGAACGTTGTAGCGCGGCTTGTATTTCTTGATGAGGTTATTCTCTAGCAGTAGTGCGTCTTCTTCCGTATTGACCACGATGTAGCGAATGTCTGCAATCTTACTCACCAATATTCGAGTTTTGCCGGGATCGTGTTCACGGTTGAAGTAAGAGGAAACTCTTCTTTTTAGGTTTTTGGCCTTTCCAACGTAGATGATGGTGCCTTCGTCATTCAGGTATTGGTAGATACCTGGGCTTTCAGGCAGGTTCTGTACGATGCCTTTTAAGTAGTCGTTGAGCTTCAGTTCGGGGTCTTTGTCCATGAGAAGTCGGGGTTAAGGTAGGAACAGAAGAATGGGATCAAGCAGATCGTTGTATGCATAGACCTGCCTGAACCCGATAAAATCAGAGAGAAAGCACGCTTTCTATGTTAATGTCTTTGTCGAAGACCTCCCTGCCGTGCAGGTCTTGTAACTCGATGATGAAGTTTACGTAGATTTTCTTGGGGTTCATCTGCTTCACTAGTTTGCAGGCTGCGGCCATGGTGCCGCCAGTGGCCAGCAGATCGTCGTGCAGCAGGATAACGTCGTTTTCATCGATAGCGTCCTTGTGCATCTGCACCGTGTCCTTGCCGTATTCTTTCTCGTAGCTTTCTTCGATGGTCTCGGCGGGCAGTTTGCCGGGCTTACGGATAGGTACGAAACCGGCACCCAGACGTGTGGCGAGGATAGGACCCATAATGAATCCGCGCGACTCGATGCCCACGACCTTCGTGATGCCTTTATCCTTGTACATCTCGTACATCGTGTCCGAAAGTTCTTGCAGGGCGGCTGGGTCTTTGAACAGGGTCGTCACGTCGTAAAACAAGATGCCCGGAATGGGGAAATCGGGTATTTCACGGATACTTTTCTTGAGAGTTTCTTTGCTCATAATCAGTTGTTTTATTAGGTTTATTGAACTTTTTGTTTCACGTGGAACGAAGAACCTGTCAGCGACCGCAAAGCACCAGCAGCACGTTGATGTCGCTAGGAGAGACACCCGGAATACGGCTGGCCTGGGCAATGGTCTCGGGATCGATCTTCACCAGCTTTTGTCGTGCCTCGGTGGAGAGGGATTGTAGGGAGTTATAGTCGAACTTGCCCTTAATCTTGATACTTTCCAGTCGGGCCAGCTTGTCGGCAATCATGCGTTCACGTCCGATGTAGCCTTCGTACTTGATGAGGATTTCGGCTGCCTCCAGAATTTCGTCGCGACGCTCGGTGACCTTGTCCAGCTCGCGGTGGAAAGCGCTGACGTGTTCGGCAATGTTGGCGATGGTTACCTGCGGGCGGTTGATGAGATCTATCAGTTTGCAGCCCTGGCGGAGCGGGGTAGTCCCCAGTGCTTCGAGTGCAGGATTGATGAGTGCCGGCTTGATGGAGTAGTTGCGGGCGAAGTCCAGAATGCGGTTCACAGCTTCGCGCTTGCTGGTCAGCAGATCATAGCGGTGGCGCGTAGCCAGACCCAGTTGGTAGGCGCGTTCAGTGAGTCGCATGTCAGCGTCGTCCATGCGTAGCAGGATGCGGTATTCGGCGCGCGAGGTAAACATACGATAAGGCTCGTCCACACCTTTTGTCACCAGGTCGTCGATGAGTACGCCGATATACGCTTCGTCGCGTGCCAGGGTGAAGGGTTCGCCGCCGTGGCAGTTGATGTGGGCATTGATACCTGCAATGATGCCTTGTCCGGCTGCTTCCTCGTACCCCGTGGTGCCATTTACTTGTCCAGCCAGGAAGAGGTTTTTGATTTTCTTCGTTTCCAACGTATGCTTCAGCTGCGTGGGGTCGAAGTAGTCGTATTCGATGGCATAACCGGGGCGATAGACCACCAAGTCGCGGAAGGCCGGAATCTTCTTCAACGCCTCCAGCTGGATGTCCATCGGCAGGGACGAGGAGAATCCGTTCAGGTAGAGTTCCTGTGTGCTCTCGCCCTCAGGCTCCAGAAAGAGCTGGTGCTGCGGCTTGTCGGGGAACGTGACGATTTTCGTCTCGATGCTGGGACAGTAACGAGGCCCGATGCTTTGGATCTGTCCGTTGAAAAGGGGCGAATCAGGCAGGCCGCGGCGCAGTACCTCGTGCGCTTCTTCGTTGGTGTAGCACGTCCAGCAGGGCAATTGCTTGAGTTGTCGGGTAGGGGTATCGAGGAAGGAGAACTTGTGGAAGTCCGCCTCGCCGTCCTGTATCTCCATATCCTCGTAGTGGACGCTGCGGCCGTCGATGCGTACGGGCGTACCGGTCTTCATGCGGCCATAGGTGATGCCGTGAGCGGCGATGGATTCGGTCAGTTCGTACGAAGCAGGCTCGGCCATGCGTCCGCCGGGCAGCATGGTGCGGCCCACGTGCATCAGTCCGTTCAGGAAGGTACCGGCGGTGACGATGACGCAACGGGCATGGAACGTTACGCCCCATACCGTTTCCATACCCCGCACTTCGCCATCCTCCACGAGCAGGCGGCGTACGGTGTCTTGCCAGATGTGCAGATTGGGCGTGTTTTCCAGCACTTCGCGCCAGGCCCAGATGAATTTGGACCGGTCGCACTGGGCGCGGGGGCTCCACATGGCAGGGCCTTTCGAGCGGTTGAGCAGGCGGAACTGGATGGCGGTACGGTCCGTCACCAGACCCATGTGCCCGCCCAGGGCGTCGATTTCGCGGACAATCTGTCCTTTGGCGATGCCGCCCACCGCAGGGTTGCAGCTCATTTGCCCGATCTTGTTCATGTCCATCGTAATGAGACACGTCTTCGAGCCCAGATTGGCGGCAGCGGCAGCGGCTTCGCATCCCGCATGCCCGGCGCCTATCACGATTACGTCGTAGTTGAATTCCATTTCTTTGCTAACTTTTTACGCCACAAAGGTACGAAATTTCTTGTTTCTATGTACGTAAGCTCCTCGTCTATTGCATGAGGACAACTACCGGATTGTCTTCTTCGCCGAGCTGCTGGAGGCGTTTTACTTCAGCCGGAAGACGGTCGGCTTGCGGATGCTCCTCAAACCAGCTGTGAATTTCGTGAGGCTGGAGAAGCTGGGCAAACTCTCCGTCCGCATTGGAGGTACTGGGCTGGAGGGGCAGGAAGTGGGTCAAGTCATCAGTAATGCCCTTGTTGTAGCGGGCAATGCGGGTGATGCCCGTTTCTTTGTCGTAGATGGCGTTGTAGGCTTTCCGCGTTTTCGGGTGGTACAGATGCTGGCAGAAGCGGAACAGGAGGATGCGTTTGTTCTCCATGAAGCAGAGGGGGAAAAGACCGTTGTCCTTGTGCAGGCGGTAGCGGTCGTCCATATCCCAGCGGTAACTTCCGAAGTCCAGCAGGCGTACAGGCTGGAGCCCTTGGGCAGTCACGCTATAGATGGTGTCGTTGAAGTGTACCTTGATGAAAGCCTGTCCGTCCAGATGCCAGAAAGGGCCATGCTCTTTCAGGCTTACGCTGCTGCATTTCCCGTCTTCCACGATGATATAGGCTGTATGTCCGCCCGTCTCTTCCGTTTCGATGGAAAACGCGCCGGTGGATATCCCGAGCTGGGGCACGTGTTCGCCTGCCGGTTCGCCGTGGGTGGGGAAGGAAACCACGACGGTGGTGTCCCGTATCAGGACGATGCGGTCGGGAGTCGTTTCGCTTGCATAGGCGTGCACAAGGGTGGTCTGCTTGTCCAGATAATCGTATTCCAGCGGACTGATGGAACCGGCCGGCGGCGCAGGTATTTCCTTTTGCAGGCCGATGAAACGGTTGTCGAGGTCGTAAACGGCGCTCGTCTGATAATGGATGGCAGGGAAGTGGAGTCGGCCGGAGGCTTCGTTGAGCCAGCCGTACAGCTCCCTGCATGCTCCGGGAGCGTCGCCCGTATGGCCGATGGAACGGAGAAATTTCCCGCTTTGTTTGTCGAACAGAAGGCATTGTTTCTGGCGCGTCATCACGATGATATAGTCGCGGGTCACTTTCAGTTGCGGATTATCTCCTATCAGGCAGCTGTCTGATGTTTCGAGGGGAATGTAGCGCACGCGGCTGAAACAGTCCGATGCCTTCAGTTCCATAGGATGTTCGAAAGCGCTTTCTATCGCTATGCGTTCGATGCCGTTGCTTTTGGATTTGTCAGCCTGGCAGGAGAGCAGGGTGGTGGCCAGCAGGCAGGAGGCTGCCGTCTGAAGTAGAGAATAGGATTTCATAAGCTGTTCATGTAAGGGTTATGACTGAGCTTTGTTTTCCTCCTGAGTCTTGGCCAAAGAGACGAGTCCGCCCATGGCTCCCAGGTTCATGGTGTCCAGGGCCGAGCTGGGGACGATGACCATCGAATCTTTTTCCTTCAAACCTTCGAACAGCATGTTCATGCCACGCAGGTGGAGGGCTACCGGGTTGTCCGTATATTCCCGGCTGGCCTGGGCGAATTTCTCGGCAATTTCCGTTTCGGCCATACCGAGGATGACGCGTGCCCGCCGTTCGCGTTCGGCCTGCGCTTCCTTGCTCATGGCCTCGGCCAGTGCAGTGGGGATGGCGATGTCCTTGATGCCTACCGTCTGGCAGGTGATGCCCCATGGGGAAGTATTCTTGTCGAGCACCTGTTGCAGGTCTTCGGCTATCTTGTCGCGTTCTTGCAGGAGGGTGGCCAGCTCGTGTTTGCCGATGGTGTCGCGCAGGCCTGTCTGGGCAATGTGCTCGATGGCCGTCTGGTATTCCTGTACTTCGAGCGCTGCCTTTTCCACATCCCACACGGTCCAGTAGACGACGGCATCCACGTTGACGGGCACCGTGTCTTTGGTCAGTGTCTGTTCGGCCTTGAAGGCGCTCACCCTGACGCGCTGGTCGATGTACGTGGCCACCTGGTCGATGATGGGGATGATGAGGAACGGACCGGGGCCCTTCAGTCCCTGAAACTTGCCTATGCGCAGCACGACGGCCCGTTCCCACTGGTCGGCCACGCGGATGGAGGCGGACAGGAGGATGAAGAACAGCAGGCCGCCCAGCAGGACGGCCGGGCTGATGATGTGGAACTGGCAGAGCAGGATGAGCAGTGCTGCCGGTATCAGCAGCACGGAGATGGAGATGGGATTGACCCATCCGCGGTTTTTGGCGAATGTATTCATGACTATGGTTGTTTAAGGGTTTCTATCTTTTTGAGTTCTTCGGTCATTTCCTCTATCGTGAATCCGTATCCCAGCGCCACGGCCGAAAACTGGGTGCAGATTTCCTTCAGCTTGTTGGCACGTTCGTCGGCCTGGAGGATGTCGCCTGTCTGGCAGATGAAAGTTCCCGACCCCTGTTGGGTGGTCAGTATGTTTTTTATCTCCAGCTCCTTGTAGGCCTTGGACACGGTGTTGAGATTCACTTTCAGTTCCACGGCCAGGGCACGTACGGTGGGCAGCTGTTCGCCCAGCTTCAGCTGGCCCGAAGCGATTCCGAAACGTATCTGGTCGATAATCTGGCGGTAGATGGGAGTGCCGCTCGCGTAGTCTATCACAAACTTAATCATATATTGTACTATTTGTATATGACAAAAGTGCAAATGCTTGGAAGAATAGCAAACGGAGAGAGACATTTTAACGTTCTTTTTATATTTTGGTTGCTTTGGAATGTATAAAATAAAAATTCCTTTCTTGCTTTCACTATGAATGCGTATGTTTCACTGTATTTTTCTTGTTTACAAATTGTTATGAAGGTGTGAAAGAGTGAAGGGTTCAACGTGAAAACAGCTCTTATATAGTGCTCGGATACTGTAACTATCTACTTTAGCATGCTAACTATCTACTTTACGGACGTAAAGAGAAACCTTAGCGGGGGTATGTGCTACATTGGGTATAGAAATTAGAAATAATGATTGTTTTTGTAGTTACGGTTTCGTCATTGTTTTTTGCTTTCTTGAACCTGTTAAAGATATTGAAATGATGGATATTGATGTAGGGAATGTAATGGTTTTGGGGTATCTTTAAGGGTGAGTTTTACGCAAGGAAGGAGGAACTATGAAAGGGACGAGGAAATATGCCGTTTGTCTATTGTGTTTAGCTGTGCTGCTGTTTGTCGTGCAGACCGCTATGGGGCAGGAAGATAGTACGCGCATCCGTCGGGATAGCCTCCGCACAGGGGAGGGCATTGGTGTATTGCCGATGTCAGTGAAATCGGGTATTTCGGGTGTCGGGGTGGAGGATTACCGGCTGGAGCCGTTGCACGAGGCAGGGCAGGAAGTACCTGTGTCCCGTCTCGTGCGCCAGGACCCCGACCTACGTCTGCCCTATCAGGAGAATCCGTCGCTCCGCTTCAAGGGCGACTTCCGGACGGAGGGCAGCCTGTGGCGCTGGCGAACGGGTCAGATTTATGGCACGGGCAGCCAGACCAGCTTGCCAGGCATCGGGCGGCGCAACGAGGCCGCCTTCAGCTTCGAGCAGGAGCTGAACGACCGCCTCAGCCTGCAGGCCACGGTGGACGCCGTGCGCATGAACATGGCCTACTTCAACCGCCGTCAGTCGCTGGGCCTCTCGGGGGCGTTGGTCTATCGGGCGCAGGACCACCTGTGGTTCACCGCCTTCGGCTCGGCGCGCACGGGCGACTTCCTCAACATGCAGTCTTATTCCTACGGGGGTACGGTGGGCTTCGACATCACCGACCGCTTCAGCCTGGAGCTGGGCGTGCAGCGCTTCTACAACGACCTGACGGGCCGCTGGGAGACGCTGCCCGTGGTGATGCCCGGCTATCGGTTCAACGACAAGTTCAAGCTGGAGTTCGACGTGGGGCCGCTCATCTACGAGCTCATCCGCAACGTCATCATCGACCACCGTGGCGGCCGGTCGGACGGTGGGCCGACGATACGGCCGCCGGTGCCGGGGTTCAAATAGCGGTTAACAGTTAGCGGTTAGTGGTTAGTATTCCATGCGGGTGGGGACGCTAATCACTCACCGCTCACCACTCACCGTTAACCGCTAAATACGCCGCTAATTCAAGCGCCCTGTTCTCCGCCTCCTCCATGATTTCCCGCTCGCCGGGCCCCTTGTCGTTGATGCCACATAGGTGGAGGATACCGTGGATGATGACACGGTGCAGCTCGCGGCGGTAATCGCCTCCGGCAAACTGATCGGCGTTGGTGCGGACGGTGTTGAGGCTGATGAAGAGGTCGCCGCTCAGGCGGTTGCCCTCGCAGTAGTCGAAGGTGATGATGTCCGTATAGTAATCGTGTTGCAGGTATTGGCGGTTCACCTCCAGTATCTTCTCGTCCGAGCAGAAAATATAGGCGATTTCACCGATTTTCTTCCCGTAGGAAGCAGCTACGGCCTTGATCCAGGCCGTGGTTTCACGTTTCTGTATGTCGGGCATGTCAACGCCCTCAGTTTGGTAAGTAATCATATGCGTTTCGAATAATCCATATTAATGAAAAAACAGGTAGCTGATGAAGATACCCGCCACGATGCCCGAGAGGTCGGCCAGTAGACCGCAGGTCACAGCATTGCGCGTACGTGTGATGCCCACGCTGCCGAAATAGACGGCCAGGATGTAGAATGTCGTATCCGAAGCGCCGCGGACCACACAACTCATGCGGCCTACGAACGAATCGGCACCGTACTGGTTCATTGCGTCAATCATTAGCCCGTTGGCCCCACTGCCGCTGAGTGATTTCATTAAGGCCGTGGGCAGCGCACCTACAAAACTCGTATCTACGCCGAACCATCCGACCACGGCGCCGATGCCCTGTACCAGCAAATCCATCGCTCCCGACGCACGGAAGACGGCGATACCCACCAGAAAAGCCACCAGGTAGGGAATGATGCGTACTGCCGTAGTAAAGCCTTCCTTGGCACCCTCGATGAAGGCGTCGTAAACGTTCGTCCGCTTCCACACGCCCCACAGGATGAAGAACAGAATGATGCTGAACAGGATGATGTTGGCCGTTAGCGTGGAGTAGGTACCCATCTGGTCGCGTCCTAGGCGGACGGAGAGGTAAATCAGTCCTGAAAAGAACAGCGCGATACCTCCCACAAGCATTAAGATGGGCTTGCAAAGCAGGTTGATACGCTGGCTGATGCTGACTACCGTCACGCCTACGAAGGTCGATATAGTGGTGGTAAGCAGTGTCGGGATGAAGATATCTGTAGGGTGGGCAGCTCCCATCTGCGCACGATAAACCATGATGCTGACGGGTATCAGGATCAGCCCCGAGGTGTTGATGACCAAAAACATAATCATTGGGTTGGTAGCCGTATCCTTGCGCGGATTTAGTTCTTGTAGTTCCTTCATCGCTTTCAGGCCCATGGGCGTGGCTGCATTATCCAGCCCCAGCATGTTGGCCGACAGGTTCATGAAGATGCTGCCCATGGCCGGATGCCCTTTGGGAATGTCGGGGAAGAGGCGGCAGAACACTGGGCTGAGCCAGCGCGACAGGGCGCCTATCATGCCGCTCTGTTCACCTATCTTCATAATGCCCAGCCAAAGAGCGAGGATACCCGTCAGGCCCAGCGAAATCTCGAAGGCGTTTTTTGACGAGTCGAACGTGGCGTTCACCAATTCGGTGAAGATGTCCATGTCGCCCAGAAAAAGGAGTTTGCCCAGCGCGACAATGAAGGCGATGACGAAAAAGGCGACCCAGATGTAGTTCAGTACCATAATGCTGTGTTAATAAGTTTCTTCATTTGCCAGGTTCCATACGTTGAGGAACGAAGCTTTGGTGATGTCCACCACCTTTTCCCAGTTCAGACGGTCGGCGTGGTCCGAGGGCTGGTGGTAATCGGGATGTCCGTCCGTGTGATACCAGATGATGGGGATGTCGCGCACGGCGAACGAGGCGTTGTCACTTCCCCCCACAGGGCGGTCCCACGCGCGATAGTCAGGCTCCAAAGCGAGGTCGTAGCGAGCGATGTCGTCTTTGAGCCACTGGCCGAAAGCTGGATGGGCGGCGGTGTAGAAGTAAACCACGTGGCGCGGACGGTCGGGCTTGTTGTTACGGCCTATCATGTCGAAGTTCAGATACCCCTTGACGCTCCCGATGAAATCGCAACTTTGAACGAAATGCTTCGAGCCTAACAGTCCTTTCTCCTCACCGTCCCAGAAGGCGATGATGACGTTGCGCAACGGCTTCTGTCCGCTGGCTTGGAAAGCGCGGGCTATCTGCAACACGGCCGATACACCCGAAGCGTTGTCGTCCGCCCCGTTGTAGATGGCGTCAGAGGCCAGCGTCTCGTCTATGCCTAGGTGGTCAAAATGGGCACCCACGATGACATACTCGTCCGTCCGCTGGCCGGGGATGATGCCCAGCACGTTGGCCATGCGCAGCACGCGATGTGTGCCCTGCTTCAAGCGAGTGATGGAGTCGGGGTGTACCTGCCAGCGTGCTCCTTTCTGTTGCCTCTCCTTGGCATAGGCTTCGAAAGGCTGGAAGTAGCTGTCGCCATAGAGCGGGCGGATATCCGCCTCTTTGAGATTAGCGGCCAGATAGCGTGCGGCCACACGCGAGCCGTGCATGCCCGCTTCGCGACCTTGCAACTCGTCGTCGGCCAGAAAACCCACAATGGCCTCGGCCGAAGCACGGTTGATGCTCTTCAAACCCCGTTCGACGGCGGTCTGTGCATGGACGAGGGACGTGCCGCTCAGGCAGACGGCCCCCATCATCAGGAGGGAAATGACTGTTCTTTTCATACGTAGCGGCAAAAATAGGGATAACTTTCCATAGTTTGTCAATTTTTCCTGTATTTTTGCCTGATGCTAACCCTTAATTACTGACCGTCAAATGAGCAAGACCGAGGAAATACAGGCCGAACTGGAGGCCTACATCGACCCTGTGAAGCGCGAATACCTGCCCAAGTTTTTCAAGACGGGGCGGGGAGAGTATGGCGAAGGCGACTGCTTTCTGGGCATTGTGGTACCCAATACGCGCCTCGTGGCGAAGCGTCATAAGGACGAACCTGCCGAAGTGGCTGCCGAGTTGCTTCAGAGCCCTTGGCACGAATGCCGACTCTGTGCCCTGCTGATGTTGGTGGAGCGTTTCAAGAAGAGCGATGAAACGGGGCGGAAAGCCATTTTCGACTTCTACCTGACACAGACGGCCCGCATCAACAACTGGGATCTGGTGGACCTCTCGGCTCCCTATATCGTGGGCGAATACCTGAAGGACAAGCCACGCGACGTGCTCCGCCGCCTGGCCGCCGACCCGCTGCTGTGGAACCAACGCATTGCCGTTGTGGCCACGATGCCTCTCATCAAAAACGGCGATTTCACCGACATCCTTGCCCTGGCTCCCCCTTTCTTCCACACGTCTCACGACCTGATGCAGAAGGCCGTCGGTTGGATGTTGCGCGAGGTAGGCAAGAAGGATAAGTCTGTACTCGTCCGCTTCCTTGAGGAACATTGCCAAGTGATGCCCCGCACCATGCTACGCTACGCCATCGAGAAGTTTGCCACCGACGAGCGTCGCCGCTTCATGGCGCGCGGATGAAAGGCAGGAAGGAAAACGGTGTTTTCTCCAGAGGAAAGCACTGCTTTGTTGAGGAGAAAACGGTGTTTTATGCACGACGTGTCATTTCCCTTGTTACATGGCTCGGAAGCAAAAATCTGAAAACAATGTTTTCATCTTTTGTACTTCCCTCGGTTTGCACTATCTTTTCATAAGATAGGCTGCACCTCGGATGTAAAATCCGAAAACAGAGTTTTCGTTTTGTACTTCCCTCGGTTTGCACTATCTTTGTATCTCGTATAAACACGCATCATGGAACAAGAAAACTTTGACATACGCAACCAGCAGCCCATGAACAGTCGCGAGCGCGACTTCGAGAACGTGCTCCGCCCGCTGGCCTTCGAGGATTTCAGCGGTCAGGACAAGGTGGTGGACAACCTCCGCATCTTCGTTAAGGCGGCCCGTCTGCGTGGCGAGGCGTTGGACCATACGCTGCTCCACGGCCCTCCCGGCTTGGGAAAGACTACGTTGTCCAACATCATTGCCAACGAGCTGGGTGTGGGCTTCAAGATTACCTCCGGCCCTGTGCTCGACAAGCCGGGTGACTTGGCGGGCATTCTGACGAGCCTCGAGCCCAATGACGTCCTTTTCATCGACGAAATCCACCGCCTCAGCCCTGTGGTGGAGGAGTATCTCTACTCGGCTATGGAGGACTACCGCATTGACATCATGATAGACAAAGGCCCCTCGGCTCGCAGCATCCAGATAGACTTGAACCCCTTTACGCTCGTGGGCGCCACCACGCGTAGCGGCCTGCTGACGGCTCCGCTTCGTGCGCGCTTCGGCATCAACCTTCATCTGGAGTACTACGACAACGATGTGTTGAGCACTATCATCCAGCGTTCGGCGCGCATTCTCGACGTGCCCTGTTCGTCGAAGGCGGCAGTTGAGATTGCCAGCCGAAGCCGTGGTACGCCCCGTATCGCCAATGCCCTGCTGCGCCGCGTGCGCGACTTTGCGCAGGTGAAGGGTTCGGGCAGCATCGACACTGAGATAGCCCGCTACGCCCTCGAAGCGCTGAACATCGACCGATACGGCCTCGACCAGATTGACAATAAGATTTTGACGACCATCATCGACAAGTTCAAGGGTGGCCCTGTTGGCCTCACGACTATTGCCACCGCCTTGGGCGAAGACCCCGGTACCATCGAGGAAGTCTATGAGCCGTTCCTCATCAAGGAAGGTTTCATCAAACGTACGCCCCGCGGCCGCGAAGTGACGGAGCTGGCTTACAAGCATCTGGGGCGAAACTTGTATAACGGAGGGCAACCGTCGTTGTTTGACTGAAAACGATTGAATTATGGCAAATCTGAAATCTCTTGCTAAAGAAACCGCCATCTATGGCCTGAGCAGCATCGTAGGGCGATTTTTGAATTACCTGCTGGTGCCTGTCTATACCATGGCGATGTCTGCGCAGAGCGGAGGCTATGGCGTGGTGACGAATATTTACGCTTGGGTAGCTTTGGCATTGGTGTTGCTTACCTTCGGCATGGAGACGGGCTTTTTCCGCTTCGCCAACAACGGCAAGGACGACCCTATGCGTGTTTACTCTACTACATTGATGGGCGTAGGTAGCGTGTCGCTTACGTTTCTTGCTTTAGGATTGGTGTTTCTGCAACCTATCGCTGGCCTGCTGGGTTACGAAGCCCATCCTGAATACGTGGGCATGATGATGGCCGTGGTGGCCATGGACGCCATCCAGAGCATCCCCTTTGCTTACCTGCGCTACAAGAAGCGCCCCATCAAGTTTGCCGCGCTGAAGCTGCTATTCATCTTCCTGAACATTGCCCTGAACCTCGTCTATTACGTGGCGATGAAGGGAAGTGACGTGGGTTTTGCTTTCTTGTTCAACTTGATATGTACTTCTACCGTCATGCTCTGCATGATACCCGAGCTGCGCGGTTTTCGCTACGTCCTCGACCGCGCCCTGCTGCGCCGCATGCTGTCCTACAGCCTGCCTTTGCTCGTGCTCGGCTTGGCAGGCATTCTGAACCAGGTGGCCGATAAGATAATCTTCCCCTACGTCTATCCCGATGCCGTCGAAGCCAAAGTGCAGCTGGGCATCTACGGCGCGGCCAGCAAGATAGCCATGATCATGGCCATGTTGACGCAAGCCTTCCGCTATGCCTACGAGCCGTTTGTCTTCGGCAAGAGTCGCGACAAGGATAATCGTGAGGTCTATGCCGCCGCCATGAAGTATTTCATCATCTTCACCCTGCTGGCCTTCCTAGCCGTGATGTTCTACCTTGACCTGCTGAAGTTCATCATTGGGCGTGACTACTGGGCCGGACTGCGTGTGGTGCCCATCGTGATGGCGGCCGAAATCTTTATGGGCGTATATTTCAACCTCTCTTTCTGGTACAAGTTGATTGACGAGACGCGTTGGGGGGCCTACTTCTCGTTGACGGGATGCGCCGTGCTGGTGCTTATCAATGTATTGCTCATTCCGCGCTACAGCTACATGGCCTGCGCTTGGGCGGGCTTTGCAGGTTACGGAACGGCCATGCTGTTGTCCTACTTTGTGGGGCAGAAGAAATACCCTATCCGCTACGACTTGAAGTCTATTGGGCGCTACGTACTGCTGGCCGCCGTTCTCTACGTGGCTGCCGAGTACATATCTATTGAAAATCTGTGGTTGCGTCTGTCCTGGCGGACAGTGCTCCTGTTGGTGTTTGCCGCTTATATTGTGAAACATGACCTGCCTCTGAGCCGCATTCCATTGTTGAATCGGTTGGTGGCGAAGAAATAATCTGTGGAAAAACAAAGAGAATGACGATGAAAGACCTGAAATACAGCTTGCTTACTGCCGTTTGCTTATTGGTAAGCGTAATCGCGATGGCCGACGAGGGCATGTGGATGCTGGGTAATTTGGACAAACAGACCGCCCGCACCCTGAAAGAGATGGGGCTTGAGCTTAAGCCGAAGGAATTGTACAGCCCTCGCAAAGCTTCGCTGAAGGATGCAGTGGTGAGCTTCGGCGGTTTCTGTTCGGGCGTGGTAGTGTCTGAGGACGGGCTGGTGCTCACCAATCATCATTGTGGTTTCGGGAGCATACAGCAGCATTCCAGTGTGGAGCATGACTACTTACAGGACGGCTTTGTAGCCCGTACACGCAATGAAGAGTTACCAAACCCCGAACTTTATGTTCGTTTCCTCCTACGTCAGGAAGATGTGACAAAGCGTGTTCTTTCCGTTGTGCGGCCCGACATGGATGAGTCAGCCCGTGCCAGTGTGGTTGATTCAATGATGTTGGCCGTCGGAGCTGAAGTGTCACAGAAGGATTCCACGTTGACGGGTGTGGTCGATGCCTATTACGGCGGTAATGAATTTTGGCTTTCTGTCTATCAAGACTTCAATGATGTCCGCCTGGTGTTTGCCCCGCCCTCGTCCGTTGGTAAGTTTGGCTGGGACAAGGACAATTGGATGTGGCCGCGTCATACGGGCGACTTTTGTGTCTTCCGCATCTACGCCGATCGTGAGAATCGTCCGGCCGACTACTCGCCCGATAATGTACCCTATCATCCTCGTTACGTGGCTCCTATCTCTTTAGAAGGCTATCAAGAAGGTGACTTCTGCATGACTTTGGGCTATCCTGGTGCGACGGAGCGCTATCTCTCGTCGTTTGGTATCGAGGAAGCTATGAACGGCATCAACCAGGCACAGATAGATATTCGAGGCGTAAAGCAGGCCATCTGGAAACAGGCGATGGACGCCAGCGACGATATCCGCATCAAGTACGCCTCCAAGTACGACGAAAGCTCCAACTACTGGAAGAACAGCATTGGAACGAACCGATCCCTCCGTCGCCTGGGCGTGCTTGAGAAAAAACGGGCCTTGGAGCGTGAGTTGCAGGATTGGATACGCTGTACTCCTTCTGAGCGTGACAGTTTGCTCCACCTGCTGACCGACCTCGAACTGGCCTATAAGAATAGGCGGGAAGCCAATCGGGCACAAGCTTATCTGTTGGAGAGTTTCCTTAATGGTCCTGAGTTGGTACAATTGGCTCTTAGCATCTTGAATTTCGATTTTGGTGCTGATCCCAAAGTGGTCGAAGCCAATTTGCAGGATATCGTGGATAAGTACGCCAACCTCGATCTGGATATCGACAAGAACGTCTTTACCGCTCTGCTGAAGGAATATCCCCGTCACGTGAAAGCCGATTATTTGCCACCGCTTTACGACTCCATTGCCACCGTTTATGGCGGTAACGAACGGGCTTATGTGGACAGCCTATATGCCCGCACCGTTATCGCCACGCCCCGAGGCCTGAAGCGGCTTCTGGAGAATGATACCACCCTGAATTTCTTCAATGACCCAGCCGTAAGTCTGGGTATCGATCTCATCACACAACTCTTTGAGATGAATATGCAAATGAATGCCGCAAACTTGGCCGTTGATCGCGGTGAACGGTTGTTCAATGCAGCTGTACGCCGATATTACCACGACCGCCGTTTCTACCCAGACGCTAATTCGACGATGCGCCTCAGTTTCGGCACGGTACGGGGCTACGAACCGTTCGATGGAGCTAGTTACAGCCATTTTACAACTGTTCGCGGCATTCTGGAGAAAGCGCACGAGCATCGTAGTGAGCCCGATTTTATGCTGCAGCCCGAACTGGTGAACTTGCTGGAGAGCGGTGATTACGGCCGTTATGCCGACCGGAGTGGAGAGATGAAAGTCTGCTTCATCTCGGACAATGATATTACGGGTGGTAACTCTGGCAGTGCCATGTTCAATGCACGTGGTCAGCTTCTCGGTCTGGCTTTCGATGGTAACTGGGAGGCCATGAGCAGCGACTACCTTTACGAGCCCCGCCTGCAACGCTGCGTCGGGGTGGATATCCGCTACGTGTTGTTCATCATCGAGAAATACGGTAAGGCTGGCAGGCTGATACAAGAGTTGAAAATCGGATAAAGCAGTACTCCTTTTCTTTGTTGGGATGAAAGTAACAAATCACAAACAATGTTTTGCCTCAGAGCATTGTTTGTTTTGATCAGAATGTGGGTAAAATTCCTGTCAGTCGACGGTGTTTCAAATGATTTGTTGCGTGGGCTTAGGTGAAAGCATATCGGCTGGTACAGCGGCCTGTATGGCCTGTCGGAGCGTGTCGAGCAGCGTGCGTCGAATAAAGTCTTTAGATGTGATCATTACGATCTGCCGTGTGGGGCGGGGCACTGCAAAGGGACGTACTAATTCGTGCTGCTTTTCGCTCAGTTGAGATATGGCCAGTTCGGGGATGAACGTGATGCCTTTACCTCCCTCTACCATGCGCATGAACGTTTCCATACTCCCTAAATGGTAAGTCAGTTGGCTGGCTTGGGCGGATTTCAGTTGACAGAAACGGACGAGCTGGTCGCGGAAGCAGTGTCCCTCGTCCAGCAGCCAGAGCTGTGTACCGGCGAGGTCCGCAGTGCGGATGGTTTCGTGATTGAAGAGTGCGTCTTCGCGAGCCACGTAGGCGTAGAACTGCTCGTAGAAGAGCGGTGTCTGCGCGAAGTCGCCCATGTCATCCAGGGCGGCTACGATACCGGCATCTATTTCTCCGTCTGTTAGGGCCTGTTTGATGGCGGCGGTCTTCATTTCCGTAACACGGATGTCTAATTGCGGATAGCGTTTCATCAGTTGGGGGAAGAAGCGGGGTAACAGGTAAGGTGCAATAGTGGGCAAAATACCTAGAGTGAATGATCCTGTCATTGCATGTCTTTCTTCGGCCACCATTTCTTTAATACGAGCGGCTTCAGCCAGTACCCGTCGCGCCTGTCCCAGGATGAGACGTCCGGCAGGCGTGGGGCTTACGGACTGGCGGGTGCGGTCGAAGATACGGGTGTCCAGCTCTTCTTCTAGTTTCTGGATCATGGCGCTCAGGGTAGGCTGGGTCACGCGGCAATGTTCAGCAGCCTTACCGAAGTGGCGGAAGTGGTCCAAGGCGAGGATATACTCCAGTTGTTGCAAGGTCATGGTATTATCGTCGTTTGAGGTTCTTCGCTTTATTTCTTTTTCTTCTTTAACGGTTTGGCCCATCCGTCTTCGCTGAAGTCTGGTTCAGGTCCTTTCAAATCGTTGTCATGCTGGAAGAACTGCTTCCAATCATCCTTGCGACCGCGAGGCTTGGTATATCCGCGTTCCTCGCGGCTGGGCTTGGAGCGTTTGGCTTCCTTGACAGATTTTTCGGTATGGGGCCTTGCAGCCTTTTTTGTTTGTGGCTTTTCGCCCTCCTTGCGGTCAGTCTTTTTCTTCTTTCCATCCTTTTCATCGGATTCTCCAGCCACTTCGACGGAGACTTTCCGTCCGTTCCAGCGTGTGCGGTTCAAAGCTTTGATGACTTTGTTGGCTTCTGCTTCGTCCACTTCGAAGAACGAGAAATTGCGCATTAGGTCGATGCGTCCCAAGTCTACGCGGCCTTTCGTGTTGCTATTGATGAGGCCGATGAGGTCGGTGGGGAAGAAGTTGTCCGTCTTTCCCATGTTGATGAAGAGGCGCGTGAAGCCTGCCTCGGCCTTGCGGTTGCCGTTCTTCTTGCTTTTTCCGCCTTGGTCGCCCTTCTTCTCTTCCTTGGTACTGACGGTTTCTATTTCTTCGCGGTTGCGGTAATATTCCACGAAGCGGTTGAACTCGTGTGATACCATGCGCTTGATGAGGTCTTCCTTGGACAGCCAGTCTAGTTTACGGCAGACGTCGGGCATGAAGTCAGCGATTTCTTCCTCGTTTACCTTCACTTTCTCCAGGTCGTCGATAACCTTCATTAATTGCTTTTCGCAGATCTGCTTCGCGGTGGGCATGACACCAGCCTCGAACTTCTTGGCGATGATACGTTCTATTTCTCGCATCTTGCCCTTTTCACGTAAGTTGATGATAGCGATAGAGGTACCCGTTTTACCTGCGCGTCCAGTACGTCCGCTGCGGTGGGTATAGCTTTCTGTGTCGTCAGGTAAGCCGTAGTTGATGACGTGCGTCAGGTCGTCCACATCTAGTCCGCGGGCCGCTACGTCGGTAGCTACGAGCAGCTGCAGATTACGGATACGGAACTTCTGCATCACGGTGTCGCGTTGTGCCTGCGACAGCTCTCCATGCAGCGAATCGGCGTTGTAACCTTCTTGCATCAGTTTGTCGGCTATCTCCTGTGTTTCCTTACGGGTGCGACAGAAAATGATGGCATATATCTGCGGGTAGAAATCAACGATGCGTTTCAGTGTCTCGTATTTGTCTTTGGCATGTACTACGTAAGCAATGTGTTTCACGTTGGCTGTACCTTCATTCTTGCGTCCGATTGTGATTTCCTTTGCATCGTGCAGATAGTTTTTCGAGATGCGGGTTATTTCGGCGCTCATGGTAGCGGAGAATAGCAGAGTGTTACGTTCTTCGGGCACGTTGGCCAGGATAGCGTTTATACTGTCAGTGAAGCCCATGTTGAGCATCTCGTCGGCTTCGTCCATCACCACGTTCTGGATGGTGGCCAGGGAGACGGTCTTGCGTTCCATGAGGTCAATCAGTCGGCCGGGCGTAGCTACGATGATGTGTACACCGCGTTTTAATGCTTTGATCTGGCTTTCGATGGATGATCCGCCATAAACGGGCAGTACACGTAGGCCGTCAATATATTTGCTGTAGTCGTTCAAGTCACCTGCAATTTGGAGGCATAGCTCACGTGTGGGACAGAGTATCAGTGACTGTGGATATTGTTTGCTGACGTCAATTTTTTGTATCAGCGGCAATCCGAAAGCCGCTGTTTTTCCGGTGCCTGTTTGTGCCAGGGCCACCACGTCATTGTTTTCTCCCAAGAGGTAGGGGATTACTTCTTCTTGTACCGGCATGGGCTGTTCATAACCCATTTCTTCGATGGCTCGGCGTATCTCCGGCGACACACCGAGCTCTTCAAATGTCTTCATTAAATCTTTGTATCTCTTTATGTTTCGGGTGCAAAGATAGTGCAAACCGAGGGAAGTACAAAACGAAAACTTTGTTTTCGGCTTTTTACTTCCGAGATGACGCTTGTTTTATGAGAAGATACAAGTCTATTTCATTATGGTAGTTTGGTCAGCAGGATATTTCGCAGCTTTTTTATTTCCTGTTTGCTGAGGCCAATACCTTCACGCAAGTAGGTCTT
>DXAV01000016.1 GCA_019116805.1 Candidatus Bacteroides merdavium
CTTTACTTTACGGCGCCGGCCGACAGCCTGCCATTACTCAAGGGGCTTAACTTTGACGAACGCGATGCCTTTGTGGTGGAGCAGACGACAGGGCGTAACGATACGATTCACTATTGGATAAAAGACTCCTTGCTCTACAAACGGGATACGTTGCGGGCGGAGATAACCTATTTGGAAACCGACTCGTTGGGAAAGCTGGTGCCACGGACAGACACCCTGCGTTTACAATCCAAACTGACCTACGAGAAACAGGTAAAACAGAAGAAGGAACAGGACGAAAAGACGCTGGAAGCTTTGCGCAAGGAAGCTAAGAAGAAAAAGAAACGCGATGCCGATGGTAATGTGATAGACCCCCCGGAACCGGTCCTGCCGACCGAGTTCTTGCCCATGGAGGTATATGCTCCTTCTTCGATGGATGTTTACGACTATATCACCCTTACCTTCCAGGAGCCTTTGGCCCGTATTGATACGGCTGCCTTCCACATGCAGCAGAAGGTTGATACCTTGTGGCAGGATATACCTTTCGACTTCCAGCGCGACTCGCTGGATCTGAAAGTATATAATGTTTTTGCCGATTTTGAGCTGGGCGAGAGCTATCAGTTTGCGGTGGACTCGGCTGCTATCCAAGGGCTTTATGGCTTGACCACGGATAAAGTGAAGCAGGAATTTAAGGTGAAGGCGTTGGAGGAATACGGCACTATCCTTTTTGATATTGTTGGTGCGGACTCAGCCTCGTTCGTCGAGCTGTTGGATGCACAGGATAAAGTGATACGGACG
Organism: Candidatus Bacteroides merdavium; assembly: GCA_019116805.1. Taxonomy (GTDB): domain Bacteria; phylum Bacteroidota; class Bacteroidia; order Bacteroidales; family Bacteroidaceae; genus Bacteroides; species Bacteroides merdavium. Next base: position 778 of record DXAV01000016.1, read on the forward strand.
GTATCTGTTGTCGATGGAAAGGCTGATTTTTATTATTTGACGCCGGGAAAGTACGGTGCCCGTTTGATAGCTGATAGAAACAGAAATGGGAAATGGGATACAGGTAATTTTGAGGAACATATACAGCCCGAAATGGTTTATTATTATTTCCAGTTGCTCGAATTGAAAGCCAATTTTGAACTACAGCAGACTTGGAACTTGTCTGACAGGCCTTTGGATCAACAGAAGCCTATGGATCTTAAGAAACAGAAGCCGGAAGAGAGCAAGAAGAAAAAAGGAAATACCAGTACTAACCGATAATTTGTTGTAGAAAATGAAAGAGGTAGTAAATGTAAGACAAAAGTGCAGGTTGCTGGGATGGCTGATGGCAGGATTTTTATTCTTGCTTTTCGCTACCCCTTTGCATGCGCAATGTCCGGCCGAGAACAAAGCATTTAAGTCGGGCGAGCATGTGATGTACGACCTTTATTTTAACTGGAAATTTATATGGGTCAAGGCTGGTTTGGCCAGCTTGACGACCAATGCAACCACTTATCAACATCGGCCGGCTTTTCGTTTCAATTTGCTTTCGATAAGCAGTAAGCGGGTTGATTTCTTTTTTAAAATGCGCGATACTTTAACCTGTTATGTCAGTGACCGTCTGGAGCCGTTGTATTTTCGTAAGGGAGCTGAGGAAGGAAAACGCTATACGGTAGATGAGGCTTGGTTCAACTACAAAGATGGTGTTTCCCATGTGCGGCAAAGTCGCTCGTGGCTAGGTGGTCGGGTGGACACGATGTCCTACAGCGATAGTCGTTGTATCTTCGACATGCTGAGTATCTTGGCTCAAGCGCGTTCCTATGATCCGAAGGATTATAAGGTCGGACAAAAGATACGGTTCCCTATGGCAACGGGGCGTAAGGTAGAAGAGCAGACATTGATCTATCGTGGTAAGGAGAATATTAAAGCCAATAATGACACTACCTATCGTTGTTTGGTATTCTCTTTTGTGGAATATGTCAAGGACGGCAACAAAGAGAAGGAAAAGGAGGTTATCACATTCTTTGTTTCGGATGACAGAAACCATCTGCCCATTCGCCTTGATCTGTACCTCAACTTTGGTTGTGCCAAGGCATTTCTGACCAGCGTACGAGGTAACCGTTATCCGTTGGACTGCATTGTGAAGGATTAGCGGTGGAATGTTTCGTCCGTTTCCGTCCGTTATGGACGGAAGGGGAGCGGGTCGGATTTGCGGAATACGCTCGACTCGAAGGTTGCTATCAGCTCGCCGCGCTGGTTGGTGATGTCAATCTGGTAATATCCGGTACTGCGTCCGGTATATCTTTCGCGTGCTTCCGCATAAAGAGTGTCGCCTGTACCACTTGCACGCAGGAAAGTGATGTTGGAGGAAAGGGAGAATGCCAGTGTGCCGTGTGAGTTGGCTGCTGCTGCCAATGCCAGGTCGGCCAGGGTGAAGAGTACACCGCCTTGGGTGCGGTTGCCGGCATTCAGGTGTATATCTGTAATTGTTAGTTGTGCTTTGCTATAACCTTCCTTTACTTCTGTCAGTTCAATGCCGACACTGTCGGCAAACCGGTCGTTTTTGAAGAATTCTTGTGGTGTCATATTCTGTTACTTTAAAGGTGAATCAACTTTGTTACGGGTTTTGTTGCTCTGTTTGGTGTGAAAAAGATGTTTCCGTCTGCAAATGTAACAATTTTGCCCTTTAACTGTATGATTTAGGTATATATATCTTGTTGAATAGGCGTATCTTTGCAGTTGTCAAATAGCATGAACTATACATTAATTTATAATCCTTTGTTATGAAAACAACACTGACAACCTTGGGGGTATCTCTCCTGATTTTTGCAAGTTGCGCAGGCCAGAAGAAGGCGGAAAGTAACTTTATCCAAGACAACATCGATAATGCTGTGGCACAGCATACATTGCAGACAGACATTATCGAGAAATCCGGTAAAATTTTGAATCCTCGTACCATCGAAAAGGATGGAAGTATCCACTATGTGCCCATCGATGACTGGTGTTCTGGCTTTTTCCCCGGCAATATGTGGTTGACTTATGAGCTGACCGGCGATCAGAAATGGGAGAAGCTGGCCGAGAAATATACGGAAGATTTGGACTCGGTGAAGCATTTGAAGTGGCATCACGATGTTGGCTTCATGATCGGTTGCAGTTATCTGAACGGTTATCGTCTGGCTGGAAAGACAGAATATAAGGATGTGATTGTTGAGGCTGCCAAGTCGTTGTCCACCCGTTTCCGCCCGGGAGCAGGTGTCATTCAGTCATGGGATGCAGACAAAGGTTGGCAGGGAACACGCGGTTGGAAATGTCCTGTAATCATTGACAATATGATGAACCTCGAACTTTTGTTCGAAGCTACTCGTCTGTCTGGTGATTCCACGTTCTATAACATCGCCGTAAAGCATGCTGACACTACTTTGGCGAACCATTTCCGTGAGGATAACAGTTGCTATCACGTAGTGGACTATGATCCCGAAACTGGTGAAGTACGCAGCAAGCAAACTGCACAAGGCTATGCCGATGAATCGGCTTGGGCACGTGGACAGGCATGGGCCTTGTATGGATATACCACCTGCTACCGTTATACGCATGACAAGAAGTATCTGGATCAGGCAGAAAAGGTTTATAACTTTATTTTCAACAATAAGAATTTGCCTGCCGACCTTGTTCCTTATTGGGATTATGATGCTCCCAATATCCCGAATGAACCGCGTGATGCTTCTTCAGCAGCCTGTACATCCTCGGCATTATATGAGTTGAGTACTTATGTCCCTGACAAGAACTATAAGGAAACGGCCGACCGCATTATGGAAAGCCTGGCTTCTCCTGCCTACCGTGCTGAGGTGGGTACAAACGGTAACTTCATCTTGATGCACTCTGTAGGAAGCATTCCTCATGGTGCTGAAATTGATGTGCCTCTGAACTATGCCGACTATTATTTCCTTGAAGCTTTGATGCGCAAGCGCGATTTGGAACAGAAGTAAGAAATTTTGTGAAGTAATAAGCTGCGCGGGCTACAGGTTGCAGGTAATGATGACTTAGGGTTGGACCTGCAGTTTGTAGCCCGTCTTTGTTTATTCCCCTAAAACAATAAACAGACCATGAAACATCCTTTGAACCTTATGTGGGGTGGGGTAGGTTTGCTGGCCCTGGCAGGATGCAAAGCCCAACAGCCCGAACAGATCCAACAGCCCAATGTGATTTATGTTTTTCCAGACCAGTATCGTAATCATGCGATGGAGTTTTGGGGACAGGAAGGCTTCCGCGAACATGTTAACTTTCGCAATGATCCTGTCCATACGCCTCGTTTGAATGATTTTGCCCGTGAGTCCGTAGTGCTTACTTCGATGCAAAGCAACTGTCCTTTGAGTAGTCCGCACCGCGGCATTCTGCTGACAGGTATGTATCCCAACAAAAGTGGCGTTCCCTTGAATTGTAACTCCAATCGTCCTATCAGTTCGTTGCGTGAGGATGTAGAGTGTGTGAGCGATGTGTTCAGCAAGGCCGGATACGATTGCGCTTACTTCGGCAAGCTGCATGCGGACTGCCCTACGCCTAATGACCCCAATAATCCTGGGAACTATGTGGAGGAACAGGTGCCCGCCTGGGATGCTTATACTCCGAAGGAACGTCGTCATGGCTTCAATTACTGGTATTCCTACGGTACGTTCGACGTACATAAGGATCCTCATTATTGGGATACCAAGGGCCATCGTCACGATCCCAAGGAATGGTCGCCCCTGCACGAAGCGAAGATGGTGGTCAGTTACCTGAAAAACGAAGGAAACGTGCGCGATACACAAAAGCCCTTTTTTATTATGGTGGGCATGAATCCGCCTCACAGTCCATACCGTTCTTTGGATGACTGCATGGAGGAAGACTTCAATCTCTATAAAGATATACCGTTGGACAGCCTGCTGGTACGTCCCAACGCTGATTCCAAGATGGGAAAGGCGGCCAGTGCACCTTATTACTTTGCTTCGGTGACCGGTGTGGATCGTGCTTTCGGGCAGATACTCGATGCGCTGAAGGAACTGGGACTGGACAAGAATACCATCGTCATCTTCTCGTCCGACCACGGCGAGACCATGTGCAGCCAGGGCACCGATGATCCTAAGAATTCGCCTTATGCCGAGTCGATGAACGTGCCTTTCCTTGTCCGCTATCCCGGTAAGCTGACGCCACGTGTGGACAATCTGATGATGTCTTCGCCCGACATCATGCCTACTTTGCTGGGCCTCGCCGGATTGGCTGACTCCATTCCCGCAACGGTCCAGGGGCGCAATTATGCACCGCTTTTCTTCGATGAAAAGGCCGATATTGTACGTCCTACGGGGGCGCTCTACATTCAGAATATGGACGGCGCGAAGGATGCTGACGGTAAGGTACGGACTTATTTCCCTTCGGCCCGTGGTTTTAAGTCTGCCAAATATACGTTGGCCCTTTACATTGACCGCAAGGACCACAAGCTGACCAAGAGTCTGCTCTTTGACGACGAAAACGACCCTTATCAGCTGAACAACCTGCCGCTGGACAAACACCCCGAAGTGGTGAAGGAACTTTGTACCGAGATGGGCAAGGTGTTGAAGGAGATAGAAGACCCCTGGTATCTGGAAGGTATTCTGAAGGACATGATACCATATTGATGCCGTTTTTTCTCTTTCTTGACAGAAATATGTCCTTGCATGCTGACGAAGTGCTTCCTGAGGGTCTGACGCAGTGCTTTGTCACCCTCTCAGGAAGTGCTTCGTGACAACCTCACGAAGCACTGTGTCAGACCGTCACGAAGCACTGTGTCGCAGCGCCTCCCTGCGGGCGGTGGTGATAGGATACAAGCGAGGCTGCATCCCGTATCATTGTGGGTGCAGCCTCGCTTGCTTTTATCGGAAGGTTGCCTCCTGTTTTATTTGTTCAGTTTCCATTCCGAACCGTCCTTGCCGTCCTTGATTTCGAAGCCGAGGGCGGTCAGCTCGTTGCGGATCTTGTCGCTCGTAGCCCAGTCTTTGTTGGCCTTGGCCTTGGCGCGCTCTTCCAGCAGCATATCTACTACGTGGCCGAAGGCTTCTTCGCGGGCGGCGTTCGAGGCGTTTTCAGCCTTCAGTCCCAGGATGTCGAAGCAGAAGAGGCGGAAGGTCTCTTTCAGTTCGTCCAGGTCGGCTGCTGTGATGGTGTCGTTACCGGCCAGGATGTTGTTCACCATCTTGGCACCGTCGAACAGGTGGGCGATGACGATGGGCGTGTTCAGGTCGTCGTCCATGGCGTCGTAGCACTTCTCGCGCAGTGCCTTTACATCTACTGTCGATGCCTGTGCGGGCGTTATTTTCTCCAGTCCGCTGACGGCGTCCATCAGTCGGGCCAATCCTTTCTCGGCAGCCTTCAGGGCTTCGTTGCCGAAGTCCACCGTGCTGCGGTAGTGGGCCTGCAGAGTGAAGAAGCGGATGGTCATCGGCGTGTAGGCCTGCTCCAGCAGCGGATGTGTGCCGGTGAAGAGCTGTTCCAGTGTGATGAAGTTGTTGTAGCTCTTGCCCATCTTCTGTCCGTTGACGGTCAGCATGTTGTTGTGCATCCAGTAATGTACCATGTCGTCGCCCTGGCTGGCCACGCTTTGTGCGATTTCGCATTCGTGGTGGGGGAAGATGAGGTCCATACCGCCTCCGTGGATGTCGAAGTGTTCGCCCAGGTACTTGCGCCCCATGGCCGTACACTCGCAGTGCCAACCGGGGAAACCGTTACCCCAGGGTGAGGGCCAACGCATGATGTGTTCGGGCTGGGCGTTCTTCCACAGGGCAAAGTCAGCAGGGTTGCGCTTCTCGTCCTGTCCGTCCAGCTCGCGAGTGGTGTTGAGCACGTCGTCCAGGTTACGGCCCGAAAGCTTGCCGTAGTGGTGGTCGTGATTGTATTTGGCCACATCGAAGTATACGGAACCCTTGCTTTCGTAGGCATATCCGTTCTTCAGGATTTCCTTTACCAGTTCAATCTGCTCGATGATGTGTCCCGATGCTTGCGGCTCGATGCTGGGACGCAGCACGCCCAGTGCATCCATGGCCTCGTGGTAGCGGTTGGCATAGTATTGTGCCACTTCCATCGGCTCCAGCTGTTCCAGGCGGGCTTTCTTGGCTATCTTGTCCTCGCCTTCGTCGGCGTCGTGTTCCAGGTGGCCCACGTCGGTGATGTTGCGCACGTAGCGCACTTTATATCCCAGATGTTTGAGGTAGCGGAAGAGGATATCGAAGGTAATGGCCGGACGGGCGTGTCCCAGGTGTGGGTCGCCATAGACCGTAGGGCCGCAGACGTACATACCCACGTGCGGGGCGTGCAGCGGCTTGAATACTTCTTTCCTTCGGGTCAGCGTGTTGTAAATCGTCAGTTGATGTTCCATATTGTTAGGTTTTTGTTTCCAGTTGAAAGCACAAAGTTACTGTTTTTCGGATAAGTAGCTCCATGATGGCCCTGTTTTTTTGCCGGCATCTTACTTCGCTGTTTCCTTGTTAACGTTTGTTAGGACTCGTTTGTGCAGTATTTCCGGCCTTGCCATCTTTCTAAAGCAAAGACTAACTGACTAAACTGAACAATGATTATGAAAAAAGAAATGAAATTCAACCGCCTTTTTGTATCCTTGATGTTGGCCGGCTGTACGCTGGGTTTTGTTGCCTGCAGCGACGACGACGATCCCCAAAACCCCACTGAACCGAAAGTAGAAGATGTGTACGGTGACTATACCGGCTTGATGCAGACCGCCTTGTTGGATCAGTCGACTTTTGCCGAAGGAGAAGGTGAGGAACCTGCAGGCGTTGATGTGGCTGCTCAGGTGAAGAACGATACCGTTTACTTCGATGAGTTCCCCGTGCGCGACCTGATTGTTTCCATCGTCGGAGAGGAATCGGCCGATGCCATCGTTGAGGCTATTGGTAAGGTGAGCTACAAGGTGGGTTATGAGGCTACGATGACTGCCGCCAAGGACAGTGTCTATATGGCATTCGATCCGAAACCGCTGGAAATCTCCGTACCGATGGGGACAGACAATACGTTGACCGTAAAGGTAGAAGTGGCAGCCGCCAACAAGGGCAACTACGAGTTCGAGACAAAGAATCTGAACCTGGGACTTGAAGCCAGCAGCGTGACGGTCAACGACCAGCCTTTCCCTGCTTTCCCTGCTACCGGATTTACCTTTGAGATGAAGAAAAAATAAGTAAAACGAATGAATAACTGCAAGTTAGTCTGATACCGATAAAAGGGATGCCCGTCGTGGCATCCTTTTTTTGTATCTTTGCCTCCGTAACGCTTAACAGACCGAACGATGGAGAAACGTGTATTGCTGGGCATGAGCGGAGGGACCGACAGCTCCGTGGCGGCCATGAAGTTGCAGGAAGCCGGATACGAGGTGACAGGCGTCACCCTCCGCCTGCACGACGACGGAGGGCGTGGTGCCGAAGAGGCTTCCCGTCTGGCCGACCGCCTGGGCATCAAGCATTTCGAATACGACGCTCGCAAGGCTTTCGAAGAGCAGGTGGTTCGCTATTTCACCGAAGAATATCTGGCGGGACGTACGCCCGTGCCCTGTACCGTGTGCAATAATCGGCTGAAGTGGCCGCTTTTGGCGCGTCTGGCCGATGAAAGGGGCATCTCCTGCATCGCCACAGGGCACTACGTGCGCAAGGTATACCGCGACGGGCGGTGGTACATCGCTCCTGCTGCCGATGCCGACAAGGACCAATCGTTCTTCCTTTGGGGACTGAAGCAGGATATACTGGGGCGCATGCTCCTGCCCATGGGTGAGCTGACTAAGGTCGAGGCCCGTGCCTATGCCGCCTGTCGGGGATTCCAATGTGTGGCCGAGAAGAAGGATAGTCTTGGCGTGTGCTTCTGCCCGATGGATTACCGCACCTTCCTGCGTCGGACTGTTCCGGCTGACCGCCTGCCCGGACGGGGAGCCTTTCTCGATGAAAACGGTGATTTCTTGGGGTGGCACGAAGGCTATCCCTTCTACACCGTAGGCCAGCGTCGCGGACTGGGCATCCATCTGAACCGTGCGGTCTATGTGAAGGAGACATGCTGCGAACGGAACGAGGTAGTACTGGCGCCTCTCGCCTCCCTCTATCGGATGGAGATGTGGCTGAAGGACTGGAACCTTGTGGACGAGGCCCGGGTCCTGGGCAGCGGGGCGGTTATCGTGAAGATACGCTACCGCAAGCAGGCCAACCGCTGCCTCGTCTCGCGTACGGACGAGGACCGCCTACACGTGCGCCTGCTCGACCCGCTTGAGGCCGTGGCTTCGGGGCAGGCAGCCGCTTTCTATGATGCCGAAGGATTGCTGCTCGGGGGTGGAATTATCCTATAATGTTTTAGGCTAAAACATACGACCTTTTGCCTTAAAACATTGTCGTTTTGGGAACAAAAGGTCGTATGATTTTGGGGAAGCTCCTTGCAGAGAACTGTCTTAGTGGTTCAGGCGGAGCATCTCTTCGATATATTCGCGCGTGTTGCTCAGGCGGGGAATCTTGTGCTGTCCGCCCAGCTTGCCTTTTTGGTCGAGCCAGTCGTGGAAGAGGCCCGTGCGTGCCACGATGACTTCCAGCGGTTGCAGAGCCAGGTTGTTCTGGCGTTTGGCCTCGTAGTCGGAGTTGACCTCCTTCAGCGTGTCGTCCAGGATACGGGCGAACTTGCCGAGGTCGTCGGGCATCTGGGCGAACTCAATCAGCCATTGGTGGCGGCACTTGGCATTCGCATCCATGAAGACGGGAGCGGCGGAGTAGTCTGTAATGCGTGCGCCCGTCTCGGCACAAGCCTTGGCCAGTCCCTTCTCTGCATTGTCCACGATGAGTTCTTCGCCGAAAGCGTTGATGAAGTGCTTGGTGCGGCCCGTGATGACGAACTTGTAGGGACGGTTGTTGGTGAACTTTACTGTATCGCCGATGATGTATCGCCAGAGGCCGGCCGAAGTGGAGATGACCATGGCATAATTCTTGTTCAGTTCCACCTCTTCGAGGCAACAGATACGCGGATTTTCCTTACCGATATCCTCCAATGGTATAAATTCGTAGAAAATGCCGTAGTCTATCATCAGCAGCATGGAGCGGTCGGCAGGATCGCTCTGCGTGCCGAAGTAACCTTCGGAGGCGTTGTAGGTCTCCACGTAGTGCATCTTGCTGCTGCGTATCACCTCCTTGTATTGTTCGCGGTAGGGCGTGAAAGCTACACCGCCGTGGAAGAATACTTCCAGATTGGGCCACACTTCCTCCAGGCTCTGCTTGCCTGTCTTCTCCAGAATGTGCTTGATGAGCACCAGCATCCACGACGGCACGCCCGACAGATTAGTGATGTTGGCATGGATGGTTTCGCGGGCAATGGCTTCCATCTTCGGTTCGAAGTGTTCCATCAGTGCCGTCTGCTTGCTCGGCACGCGGATGTAGTTGACCAGCGGATTGAGGTTTTCCATCAGGATGGCCGACAGGTCACCCACAAGGCTGTGGTTCGTGTTCAGATTGGGAGCGTGGCTTCCGCCCAGAATCAGTCCCTTGCCCGAGAAGAATCGGCTTTCGGGGTTCTGACGCAGGTAGAGGGCTACGGCGTCCTGACCGCCTCGATAGTGCGTGTCGTGCAGCGATTCCTTGCTGACGGGCAGGAATTTGCTTTTGTCGTTCGTCGTACCCGACGACTTGGCAAACCAGCGTATCTCCGACGGCCACAACAGGTTTTGCTCTCCGGCCCGCAGGCGGGTTACGTAGGGCTTTATTTCTTCATAAGTCTGTATCGGCAGGCGGTTCTTGAAGTCTTCGTAAGTGCGTATGGAACTGAAATCGTACTTCCGGCCCCATTCCGTCCGGGCGGCCTTGCTGACAAGGCGCATCAGTACACGGTGCTGTATGTCTCCGGCATTTCCGGCATACAGGTCTATTTCCTTCGCGCGGGAACTGAAATAGATATTGTTGAGGAATCGCGTTATATTCATCTTTCTTATTGAAATCAGATTCTGCACGCAAAAGTAATCTTATTTCCGCTCTTCTCTATCTTTTTTCTGTTTTTTTTCTATCTTTACGGCTGCATTTGTGGTGCAAACTGACATGTTGACCACTTTATACGACGTAATGATAAAATATTTTCTCTGAAAAGGGAAAAGAAGGAACGGAGGTACTATATGAGAATCGGTATTTTGACTTCAGGAGGCGATTGTCCGGGGATCAATGCGACAATCCGCGGTGTGTGCAAGACGGCCATCCGCCATTATGGAATGGAGGTAATCGGTATTCATAGTGGTTTTCAGGGGCTGATGACCAAGGATGTGGAGACGTTTACAGAAGATTCCTTGTCCGGTTTGCTGACACAGGGCGGGACAGTGCTCGGCACGTCGCGCGAGAAGCCTTTCAAACGGGGAGGTCTGATGGACGGTGTGGACAAGCCGGCCTTGATTGTGCAGAACATCAAGGAACTGGGACTGGACTGTGTGGTGTGTATCGGTGGAAACGGTACACAGAAGACGGCAGCCAAGTTTGCGGCGATGGGAGTGAACATCGTGTCTGTACCGAAAACTATCGACAACGATATCTGGGGGACAGATTTCTCCTTTGGTTTCGATACGGCGGTGAGCATTGCTACTGACGCTATTGACCGTTTGCATTCCACGGCCAGTTCGCACAAACGTGTGATGGTCATTGAGGTAATGGGACACAAGGCTGGCTGGATTGCTTTGTATTCAGGTATGGCCGGTGGCGGCGACGTAATCCTGATACCAGAAATTCCCTATAATATCCATAATATCGGTGAAGTCATCCTGAACCGTTTGCGCAAGGGGCGCCCTTACTCCATTGTGGTGGTAGCCGAAGGTATTCCGACCGATGGGCGGAAACGGGCAGGAGAATACATTGCGCAGGAGATAGAATACGAAACAGGCATCGAGACACGAGAGACGGTACTCGGCTACATCCAGCGTGGCGGTTCGCCCACGCCTTTCGACCGTAATCTGTCCACACGTATGGGTGGGCATGCTACAGAATTGATAGCCAGTGGTCAGTTCGGCCGAATGGTTACCTTGCAGGGTAATGACATTTCGTCTCTACCACTTGAGGAGGTAGCCGGAAAGTTAAAGCTGGTGACCGAGGACAATGATTTGGTCGTACAGGGACGTCAGATGGGCGTCTGCTTCGGATAAGAAGAGTCTTCAGAAGAGCAGGGAGCTTCGTCGGCTTCCTGTTTTTCTATAATGGGTGTTTCAAGGGATTCAGCCGCAGAAGCTTCGCCGGCAGGCAGAGGCTCGTCTGTAGTTGTAGCGGCGGCCTGATGTTCGGCTTTCAGCCGTTCTATTTCTGCTTTGAAGGCTTCGTCGGACTTGAGTTTCTTGAGTGCCATCTGCGCGGCGTTCTGCTGGGATTCCTTCTTGGAATATCCCGTACCTGTTCCTGCCGGAAGCCCTTCTATACGTACTTCGGTTTGGAACATAGGGTTGTTTTCGTGGTCGATGAACTGTTCGATGAGTTCGAACGAAACTTCTACCTTGTGCTTCTGGCTCCATTCGATGAGTTTCGACTTGAAGTTCATCTCCTTGCGCGACATCTTGTCCAGGTCGATGTACTGCTTGAAGATTTTCTGCTCGATGAATTGCTTGCATCGGTCGTACCCTTGGTCGAGGTAGATGGCGCCGATGAAAGCCTCGAATGCGTTGCCGTACATGTAGCTGTTGTGCGAGGAAGAGCGCGAGGCATACTTCACAAGTTTGTCCAGGCCGATTTCTACAGCCAGCTTGTTCAGCGTTTCGCGTTGTACGATTTTGGAGCGTGTATTGGTCAGGAAGCCTTCACGCTTGCCTTCAAAATGTTTGAATACGATGTCACCTACGATAGCATCCAGAATGGCGTCGCCCAAAAACTCCAGGCGTTCGTTGTTGATGGGCTTTCCCTCTTCCGAACGGAGAGAAGTGGATTTGTGGAGCAAAGCCTGTTGATAGACTTTCAGGTTGCGGGGAAAGAACCCCAGGATACGATAGAAACAAAAATAAGACTCCCGTTCCTTGTGGAACAAGAGCCTTATTTTGTCTATTTGGTTACGTAACACGACCTTACTCAGCGTATTTCTTGAAGATGACACAAGCGTTGTGACCACCGAACCCGAAGGTGTTGGACAAGGCTGCGTTGATTTCGCGCTTCTGAGCCTTGTTGAACGTGAAGTTCAGGTTATAGTCGATGTTCTCATCATTGTCGCCTTCCGTATGGTTGATGGTCGGAGGTACGATGCCATTCTTGATGGCCAGAATGCTGGCAATGGCTTCTACGGCTCCGGCTGCACCCAGCAGGTGGCCCGTCATAGACTTGGTCGAGCTGATATTCAGTTCGTAGGCGTGCTTGCCGAATACTTCCTGGATGGCTTTTACTTCCGAGATGTCACCCACGGGAGTGGATGTACCGTGTACGTTGATGTAGTCAATCTGTTCGGGCTGCATCTCTGCATCCTCCAGAGCGTTTCTCATCACGAGTTTGGCTCCCAGTCCTTCGGGGTGTGATGCTGTCAGGTGATGGGCGTCGGCCGACATGCCTGCACCAGCTACCTCAGCATAAATCTTGGCACCGCGCGCTTTTGCGTGCTCCAGTTCCTCCAACACGAGGCAACCACCTCCTTCACCCATTACGAAGCCGTCGCGGCTGGCGCTGAACGGACGTGATGCCGTTTCGGGTGAGTCGTTGCGGGTGGACAGAGCGTGCATGGCGTTGAATCCGCCTACGCCGCAAGCGGCGATGGCTGCTTCCGAACCACCTGTTACGATGGCGTTGGCTTTGCCCAGACGAATCAAGTTGAATGCATCGGCAATGGCATTGGTCGAAGTGGCGCAAGCCGAGCACGTAGCATAGTTGGGCCCATGGAAACCGTACAGGATAGAAATCTGTCCGGCTGCAATGTCCGAAATCATCTTGGGGATGAAGAACGGATTGAACTTGGGACCGTTTTCCTTGCCCGTCAGTGCATAGTTGCCTGCTTCTTCTTCGAATGTGCGGATACCGCCGATACCGGCACCGAATATAACACCAATTTTGTTCAAATCCTCATTTTCGACATCAAGACCAGAGTCTGTAACGGCTTGCTTGGCCACGGCGATGGCATACTGAGTGTACAGGTCCATCTTGCGGGCTTCCTTGCGGTCGATATATTCGTTTGCATTGAAGTTCTTCACTTCGCAAGCAAATTGGGTCTTGAATAAAGATGCGTCGAAATGAGTAATAGGTCCCGCCCCGCTAACTCCATTCACAAGGTTGTCCCAAAACTCCTGGACATTGTTGCCAATGGGGGTAACGGCACCGAGACCTGTTACTACAACTCTTTTTAATTCCATGTTCTAAAAACTGATGGATAAAAATTACTTAGCGTGTTCTTCGATGTAAGATACAGCATCACCTACAGTACCAATCTTTTCAGCTTGGTCATCGGGGATAGAAATGCCGAATTCTTTTTCGAATTCCATGATAAGTTCTACAGTGTCAAGAGAATCAGCTCCCAGGTCGTTAGTGAAGCTAGCTTCGTTTGTAACTTCTGATTCTTCTACGCCTAATTTATCGACGATAATCGCTTTCACTCTTGATGCAATTTCAGACATAACTTTAAGTTTTTAGTTAATAAATTGAGTTTATTTCTCTATTTTTGCGTTGCAAAGGAATGAATATTTATTGTTCTGAGCAAATATTTGACGAATTAAATGCAATTTTTTGCACAAAAAACAGTATTTTGTGCAAAAATAGGGAGGTTTTATGGGGAAAAATATCGCAATTTTGGCTTCGGGCAACGGTACGAATGCCGAAAATATCATCCGTTATTTCCAGCAGAAAGCGGGAGAGGTCCAGGTGGCGCTGGTGGTGGCCAACCGTCAGAATGTGAATGTCTTCAAGCGGGCGGAAGACGTGCATGTTCCTTGTATATATATAGGTAAGGAGAAGTGGGCGACCGGCGAAGAAGTCGTGAAGCTTCTGGCTGACTATCGGGTGGACTTCATTGTGCTGGCCGGCTTCCTGGCGAAGGTACCCGACGCCGTTTTGCATGCTTATCCGCAACGCATCATAAATATTCATCCCTCTTTGTTACCTAAATATGGTGGGAAGGGAATGTACGGCGACCGCGTCCATCAGGCTGTGGTGGAGGCGGGCGAACGCGAGAGCGGCATCACCATTCAATATATCAATGAACACTATGATGAAGGAGATATCATTGCTCAATTCCGTTGTCCTGTTTTTCCTGAGGATACGGCGGAAGATGTGGCGATGCGGGTGCATGCGTTGGAGTACGAACATTATCCGCAGGTCATCGAACAATTGTTGGCCGAGATTTGATAGAAGTCAGGCAAGCAGGAGGAAAGCAATGCTTTCTCCGAAGAAAAAGGCTGTTTTCGTCGAAGGAAAGCAGCCTTTTCTTTTTCGCTTAGATATAGTTCACTTGGAAGGCTTCTTTTTCGCGTCGCAGGGGATAGTCGCCACGAAGCTTCTCGAAGCATTCGGGGTGGAGGCGCAGGGCCTGGTCGTCGCGCCGCGGGTCGTACATGGCGAGGCTGGCTTCCGTCAGGTCATGGGCCTCGATGAGGGGCTGGGGCGGTGCGGGCGGCTCGATGCGGTAGCGGGCGTCGAGGTGGAAGAAGCGGCAGAGGGCGTCGAGCGACATGCGGGTGGCGTTGGCCTTGCCGTCGGCGGAGTAGCCGGCTATGTGGGGCGTACCGATGAAGGCGCGGTCGAGCAGGTCGAGGCAGATGTCGGGCTCGTGCTCCCAGACGTCGATGATGGCGTCGCTCACCTCGCCTTCCTGCAGGGCGTGGAGCAGAGCTTGTGTCTCGATGACCTCGCCGCGCGAGGTGTTGGCGATGACGGGGCGTCGCTTCAGGCGGTCGAAGAAGTTTGCATCAGCCAGGTGGAAAGTCTTGTGAACTCCTTCGCGGATGAGGGGGACGTGGAAGGTCAGCACGTCGCATTCCTCCATCAGTTGCTTCAGCGGGGAGAAGAGGTTTCCTCCTTCCTTCTCCTGTCGTGGAGGGTCGTTCAGCAGGACACGCATGCCCAGTTCGCGGCCTACCTGCGCCACTTTTGTGCCCACATTGCCTACACCGATGACGCCCAGCGTCTTGCCTTCCAGTCGGAAGTCCTTCTGGCGTTGGAGGAGCAGGAGGGAGGAGTGCATGTATTGGGCTACGGAGGCTGAATTACAGCCAGGAGCATTTTGCCACGTGATGCCTGCCTCTTGGCAGTAAACCGTATCAATGTGGTCGAAGCCAATGGTGGCGGTAGCGATGAAGCGCACGCGGCTGCCCTCGAGCAGGCGGCGGTCGCAACGGGTGCGGGTGCGGACAATCAGAGCGTCGGCATCCCTGACGAGTTCGGGCGTGAAGTCCTTGCCGGGTACATAGACGGCTTCGTCGGCCAGCGTAGCCAGGGCCTCACGGATGAAGGGTATTTTGTCATCAACGATTACTTTCATGTGCATTCTTTGTTTTAGGTAGGCAAAGGTAACGCTTTTTTCACTACCTTTGTCGCCTATATATATTTTAATGTGTGACGATTATGAAAGAATTCCTCCAACTGCTGCGTCGCTTCGTGCCACCCTACAAGAAGTACTTGGCATGGGCGCTGTTCCTCAACCTGCTGTCGGCTTTCCTGAACATATTCTCCTTTACACTGATTATCCCCATCTTGCAGATCCTCTTCAAGATGGACACGAAGGTCTATGAGTTCATCCCTTGGGATACGGCGGACATGGGCTTGAAGGATGTGGCGGTGAACAACTTCTACTACGGTGTGTCCCAGCTGATTGCCGAGCAGGGCGCTTCGCTGACCCTCCTGATACTGGGCGTGTTCCTGGCCGTGATGACGTTGTTCAAGACGCTGGCTTACTTCGGCTCGTCGGCCGTGATGATACCGCTCCGCACGGGCGTGGTGCGCGACATCCGCCGGCAGGTTTATAACAAGGTGCTGCGCCTGCCGCTGGCCTTCTTCTCGGAGGAACGGAAGGGCGACATCATCGCCCGCATGAGTGGCGACGTGACCGAGGTAGAGACGTCTGTCACCAGCTCGCTGGACATGCTCATCAAGAACCCCATCCTGATCATCGTTTACTTTGCCACGATGATTGCCGTCAGCTGGCAGCTGACGCTCTTTACGCTGCTTGTTGTCCCTGCCATGGGCTGGGTGATGGGCACCGTAGGCAAGAAGCTGAAGCGGAAGTCGCTCGAGGCGCAGAGCAAGTGGAGCGACACGATGTCTCAGCTGGAGGAGACCTTGGGCGGCTTGCGCATCATCAAGGCCTTCATCGCCGAGAAGAAGATGGAGGATCGCTTCGACAAGTGCAGCAACGAATACCGCGACGCTACTAACCGTGTGGCCACGCGCCAGGCCCTGGCCCATCCGATGAGCGAGTTCCTGGGTACATGCCTCATCGTCATTGTCCTGTGGTTCGGTGGTACGCTCATCCTGAACAACAGCTCCGCGATAGACGCCCCGTCGTTCATCTTCTACCTCGTCATTCTTTATAGCGTCATCAATCCGCTGAAGGAGTTCTCCAAGGCCGGTTATAACATTCCGAAGGGACTTGCTTCGATGGAGCGTATCGACAAGATACTGCTGGCCGAGAACCCCATCAAGGAACCCGTCCAGCCCAAACCGCTGAAGGGGTTGGAGCATCAGATAGAGTTCCGTGACATCAGCTTCAGCTACGACGGACGGCGCGAGGTGCTGAAGCACGTCAACCTGACCGTGCCCTGCGGACGGACCATCGCGCTGGTGGGGCAGTCGGGCTCGGGCAAGTCGACGCTGGTCGACCTCCTGCCGCGCTACCACGACGTACAGCAGGGCGAGATACTCATCGACGGCACCAACGTGAAGGACGTGCGCATCCGCGACTTGCGCTCGCTCATCGGCAACGTCAACCAGGAGGCCATTCTCTTCAACGACACCTTCTTCAATAATATCGCCTTCGGGGTGGAGGGGGCCACGATGGAGCAGGTCATTGCCGCGGCCAAGATTGCCAACGCCCACGACTTCATCATGGAGACGCCCGATGGCTACAACACCAACATCGGCGACCGCGGCGGCAAGCTCTCCGGCGGCCAGCGTCAGCGCATCAGCATTGCCCGCGCCATCCTGAAGAACCCGCCCATCCTCATCCTCGACGAAGCTACCTCGGCCCTCGATACGGAAAGCGAACGCCTGGTACAGGAGGCCCTGGAGCGCCTGATGAAGACGCGCACCACCATCGCCATTGCCCACCGCCTCTCCACCATCCGCAACGCCGACGAAATCTGCGTCCTCTACGAAGGCGAGATTGTGGAGCGTGGCCGCCACGAGGAGCTGCTCGCCCTGAACGGATACTACAAGCGGCTGAACGACATGCAGTCGCTGAGCTGACAAAACCATCTTTTTTGCCTATGATAACCGATTTCGACTACAATGAACTGCCCGCCTCCTACACCCTCTGTCTGCACGAGGGCTGTCCGCGGGCTGCACAGTGCCTGCGTTGTGCGCTGGGGCTTGGTGTGCCGGTCGAGCGTACGTTCATCCACATCCTGTCGCCTGCCGCCGCCCGTCGTCTGGCAGGAGACCAGTGTCCCCACTTCCGTCCCATCGTGAAGTATTCCTATGCGCGGGGCATCGAAAGCTTGCTGCGCCAGCTGCGTTCTTTCCCCTACGACGATGCCGTCTGGATAAAGGATAAAGTGTATAACTTTTTTGGCCGCTGGAAGTACTATGAAATCAAGCATGGCGACCGCCTGGTGACGCCCGAAGAGCAGGCGGAGATTCGGAAATACTTCCTCAAGCGCGGCATTACTGCCGAACCGTCCTTCGACGAGCGGATTGAACAGTTTAGCTTTGTATAACGTTGATAATCAGTGTTGATTTTTTCAGGTGGCGCTTCTGAAAAACCTGAAAAGTTTTCAGGTGACATTCAGTCGTTACCTGAAAGCCTTTCAGGTAGGGACTGAAGGGTCTTCAGGTAGGGACTGAAAGGTCTTCAGGTACGGACCTGAAAAAGCTTCAGGTCGCACCTGAAAAGATGGAAGGGTAGGAGGGGAGGGGCGGAAGAAGATTTCGCTTGCTTAATTTGAAAGGTTTTTGTTGGAGTTTTGTTGCGATTTCTTAAAGTGTAGATGGGCGTGGACGGCTGTTTTGTGTACTAGGATATAATTTGTATGTTTTTATTTGCACTTTCCTTTGATTTTACTTATTATTGTGATGTTAATAATTCAATTTTTATAATAACCATGAAAAAGATAGACTTCTCTTTCCTGTCGATAAGTATTGTCGTACTGGCTTGCGTGTTGTCGTCTTGTTCTGACAATCATAGCCGGATGGCGGCAGAGGCGGAGCGGCTCGAAAGAGCGGCTATTTCGGACAGCACGGCAGTGATTGACATTGCTGAATGTCGGATGAAGCATTTTCCGTTGAGCCGCTTGATAGAAGAGGTGGAATATGTTCCGCTGGAAACTTCGGACTCTTCTGTATTGTATAGTGTTGCACAATTCAAACTGACAGATAGTCTGATTTACGTGTGCGATGTGATGAAGCAATTGAAGAAATTCGACCGCAAAGGGCGTTACGTGGGCAACGCTTATACGCGGGGAGAAGGTCCGGAGGAGGTGGTGCAATTGTATGATTTTGATGTGGACGAAGATTTTCTCTATCTCTTGGACGGCGCGCGTTCGGTTGTGCTGCGATTTACCCATCAGGGAGAGTTTGTGGACAGACGTAGTTTACCATTCCGTGCCATCTGTATGAAACACCTGTCCGACGGGCGCTATTTGTTCCGACTGGCACCGTTCTCTCTGGCGGATGAAAAGGAAGTGTCTGCTTTGCTGATGCTTACCGATGCTGATTTCAATCCACGCGGAGAGTTTTTTGCCCAAAATCGGGATGTGGAAGGCACCACGTTACGCGAACCTTATTTTGAGAGTTCTTCAGATTCTCGCTATTTCGCTCCTCTTTACCGGCGTAGCATCTATCGGCTGGAAGGAGACTCGCTGGTGATGGATTATTATTTGAATTTTGGTACCCCTTACTATGAAACTAACCGTAGGTACAAGGGGGCGGAAGAGGCAAAGGAGAGGGGCATTTACTATACCTTCCCAAACCCGATACACACGGAACGCTATCTGTTGCAGGCCTTCATTACCTCGCGTGCTCAACAAGGGTTGCTCGTGATAGACCGTCAGACGAAACGGGCTGTCTTTGCAGAGGGTCTTGAAAATGATCGGGATGATATGTTGGGTTTCAATATATGGTCGGGTATGCAGACATATGATGCGGCGACAGGGCGCTTGGCTGGGATTGCAGAATCCTATTATGAGTCTTCTTTCAGCGATGAGGCTGAATTGGAACGAATTAAAAGTATTTTGCCTGATTCTGTTGTATCGGTACTTCTCAAAAAAGGAAACGAAGAATTGAATCCTGTTCTGATGTTTTATCGCTTGCGGGAGGATATTGTAAAATAGTGCCTCTGCCTATTTCCGCCCGAAGTCGGCCGGCACCTCTCCCCACTTCTCCGTCTCCCACTTCAGGATGGGCGTGGTGTAGGTGTTCTCGCGCAGCCACTTCTCGGCCCGTTCGATGAGTTGGAACAGGGCCTCGGTGCGCGGTTCGCGGGGGAGCTTGGTCTTGCACCGCTTTTGCTTCACCCAGAGGATGGCGTTGCGGCTGTCGCTGTAGATGGGCATGTCGAATCCTTTCTGCTTCAGCAGGGCGAGGCCGTGGACGATGGCCAGAAACTCGCCGATGTTGTTCGTGCCATAGACGGGGCCGTAGTGGAACACCTGCTGGCGCGAGGCCACGTGCACGCCGCGGTACTCCATCTGCCCCGGGTTGCCGCTGCATGCCGCATCCACGGCCAGGCTGTTCTCTACCACTTCGGGCGGCAGCGGACCGTCTGTCCGAGAGGGTTTCTGTATCTGCCCGGTGGTTTTGGGGCTGATGTAGTCATAGGGTGACGAGGCGAAGGCCCGCTCGGCCTCCTCCCGCGTGTCGAACGACTTGAACCGCGCGCCCTCATAGCCTTTGGTCTGCAGCTGGCAGTCTGTCCAGCTGTCATAGATGCCGGGAGCGACGCCGGCCCATACGACGTAGTATTTCTGTTTCTTTTTCATGCGGCAAAGGTACAAATATTTCCCGTTTCCGGCCCTGCACGTTGTAGAATTGCTTACCTTTGCCCGCAAATCACAGGCTGTTATTATGATACGCATCTTTTTGACCGGCTACATGGGTGCCGGAAAGACTACCCTTGGTAAGGCCTTCGCCCGGGAACTGGGGCTGACCTTCATCGACCTCGACTGGTACATCGAGGAGCGTTTCCACCGCACCGTCTCCGAGCTTTTCCGCGAGCGGGGCGAGAACGGCTTCCGCCAGCTGGAGCGCAACATGCTGCACGAGGCGGGCGAGTTCGAGGACGTCGTCATCTCCACCGGAGGCGGCACGCCCTGCTTCTTCGACAACATGGACTACATGAACCGCCAGGGGCAGACGGTGTTTCTCGACGTGCCTGTTGATGTGCTTTTCCGTCGCCTGCGTGTGGCCACCCAGCAGCGGCCCATTCTACAGGGCAAGACGGACGACGAGCTGCGCACCTTCATCGGCAGTGCGCTGGAGGGCCGCATGCCCCACTACAGCCAGGCCCGCTACTGTTTCGACGGCAGCCGGCTGGAAGACCGTCATCAGATAGCGGAGTCGGTCGGTAGTCTGCGTCGCCTGTTGGAACTGTAAAATCTTTGTCATTCATGTGTATTTTCGGCCGTAAAGGCTGGTTTTACGGGATTTATATGTATTTTTGTCCACCAAATAGTTAAACCTAATTTAAACTGCTAAGTAACAGACAATGAGAAAATGGCGTATTGAAGATTCGGAAGAGCTGTACAACATCACGGGTTGGGGCACTTCCTACTTTGGTATCAACGAGAAAGGGCATGTAGTGGTAACCCCCCGCAAGGACGGCGTGGAGGTCGACCTGAAGGAACTGGTCGACGAGCTCCAGCTGCGCGACGTGACGGCTCCCATGCTGGTGCGCTTTCCCGACATACTGGACAACCGCATCGAGAAGGTGTCCTGCTGCTTCCAGAAGGCAGCCGAAGAGTATGGTTACAAGGGTGAGAACTTCATCATTTATCCCATCAAGGTGAACCAGATGCGTCCCGTCGTGGAAGAGATGATCAACCACGGCAAGAAGTTCAACCTCGGCCTGGAGGCAGGTTCGAAACCCGAACTGCATGCCGTCATTGCCGTCAATACCGACCCCGAGTCGCTCGTGGTGTGCAACGGCTACAAGGACGAGAGCTTTATCGAACTGGCTCTGCTGGCCCAGAAGATGGGTAAGCGCATCTTCCTCGTCGTCGAGAAGCTGAACGAGCTGAACCTCATCGCCAAGATGGCCAAGCAGCTCAAGGTGCGCCCCAACATCGGTATCCGCATCAAGCTGGCTTCCAGCGGCAGCGGCAAGTGGGAGGAGAGCGGCGGAGACGCCAGTAAGTTCGGCCTGACGTCCAGCGAACTGCTCGAAGCTCTCGACTTCCTCGAGAAGAAGGACATGAAGGACTGCCTGAAGCTGATTCACTTCCACATCGGGAGCCAGATTACCAAGATACGCCGCATCAAGAATGCCCTGCGCGAGGCATCGCAGTTCTATGTGCAGCTCCACAAGATGGGCTTCAACATCGAGTTCGTTGATACGGGCGGCGGTATGGGCGTGGACTATGACGGTACCCGCTCCAGCAACAGCGAAAGCTCTGTGAACTACTCCATACAGGAATACGTGAACGATGTCGTTTCGACCTTCGTCGATGCGGCCGATAAGCACGGATTCCAGCATCCCAACATCATCACCGAGACGGGCCGCAGCCTGACTGCCCATCACTCCGTCCTCATCTTCGAGGTGCTGGAGACGGCTTCCCTGCCGCAGATGGACGACGACTGGGAGCCGGGCGAGGATGCCCACGAGCTGGTGAAGGAGCTCTACGAGATTTGGGACAACCTGAGCCAGCGCAGTATGCTCGAGCCTTGGCACGACGCCCAGCAGATACGTGAGGAGGCACTCGACCTCTTCAGCCACGGCATCGTGGATTTGAACACCCGTGCTCAGATTGAGAAGCTCTATTGGAGCATCTGCCGCGAGATAAATACCATCGCCAGCGGTATGAAGCACTGCCCCGAGGAATTCCGTAAGCTGAACAAGGTGCTGGCCGACAAGTACTTCTGCAACTTCTCGCTCTTCCAGTCATTACCCGACTCATGGGCCATCGATCAGATGTTCCCCATCATGCCCATCCAGCGCCTGGACGAGAAGCCCGACCGTGAGGCTACACTTCAGGACATGACATGTGACTCCGACGGTAAGATTGCCAACTTCGTCACTTCCCGTCCCGATGCCACGACCTTGCCTTTGCATTCTCTGCGTGACAAGGAGAATTACTACGTGGCCGTCTTCCTTGTGGGAGCTTATCAGGAAATCTTGGGCGATATGCACAACCTCTTTGGCGATACGAATGCCGTGCACGTTTCTGTCAACTCCAAAGGCTATTCCATCGACCAGCTCATCGACGGTGAGACGGTGGCCGAGGTGCTTGACTATGTGCAGTACAACCCTAAAAAGCTGGTACGTAAGCTCGAGACATGGGTGACCCAGTCCGTCAAGGAAGGCCGCATCTCACTCGAGGAAGGTAAGGAGTTCCTGGCCAACTATCGTTCGGGGTTGTACGGATATACTTATTTGGAATAACAAACTTTCCCCACGGAGGACACAGAGTGGCACAGAGAAAAAAGAAACTCTGTGTCATTTTGTGTCCTCTGTGGTAAATAACATATATAAGATAATGAAAGAGAAACTCACACTCATCAAAGTAGGCGGCAAGATTGTAGAGGAGGAAGCGACCCTCCATCAATTGTTGGACGACTTTGCCGCCATCGAAGGCCGCAAGGTGTTGGTACATGGTGGAGGCCGTTCGGCTACGAAGTTGGCCGAACGGCTGGGCATCGAGAGCCACATGGTAGACGGCCGCCGCATCACCGACGCTGAGACGCTGAAGGTCGTGACGATGGTCTATGGCGGCCTGGTGAACAAGAACATTGTGGCAGGTTTGCAGGCCCGTGGTGTCAATGCTTTGGGACTGACGGGAGCCGACATGGATGTCATCCGTTCTGTAAAGCGCCCTGTGAAAGACATCGACTACGGTTTTGTGGGCGACGTGAAGCAAGTCAATGCCATGTTGCTGGGCGACCTGATCGCCAAAGGGGTGGTGCCCGTCATGGCTCCTCTGACTCACGATGGCGAAGGGCACATGCTCAACACCAATGCCGATACCATTGCGGGCGAAACGGCCAAGGCTTTGGCAGCCCTGTTTGATGTTACACTGGTCTATTGCTTCGAAAAGAAAGGAGTGCTGCGCGACGAGAACGACGACGATAGCGTTATCCCCACTATCAATCCGGCCGAATTCAAGCAACTGGTGGCTGAGGGCGTGATACAGGGTGGCATGATTCCTAAGCTGGAGAATTCTTTCGAGGCTTTGGAAGCCGGTGTATCCGAGGTCGTAATTACCTTGGCATCAGCCATTAACGGACAGGGAGGTACCCGTATCCGAAAATAATTTGAAAAAAAGTGGCTGTCTGCTGTAACTTTTATCCCGCTGAACCGTCAATTCATTAGAAGATGCAGAAAATCGACTTTCGTAATGACATTCTTCCGCTGAAGGACAAACTCTTTCGGCTGGCCCTGCGGATTACGTTTGACAGGGCGGAGGCAGAGGATATCGTGCAGGAGACGATGATACGTGTTTGGAATAAGCGCGACGAGTGGGACGGGCTGGAGTCGGTCGAAGCATACTGCCTGACGGTTGCCCGTAATTTGGCCATCGACCGCAGTGAGAAGAAAGACTCGCAGACGGTAGAGCTGACCCCCGAAGCCGAACAGACGCCCGATGCATCGAGCCCTTACGACCGGCTGGTGAACAAGGAACGGTTGAAACTGGTGCACCGACTGGTCAGTGAACTTCCCGAAAAGCAGCGCTTAATTATGCAGCTTCGCGACGTGGAGGGCAAAAGTTACAAGGAAATAGCGATTGCCCTGCATTTGACGGAAGAGCAGGTCAAGGTAAACCTGTTCAGGGCAAGGCAGAAAGTGAAACAGAAATTTATAGATATAGACAGTTATGGACTCTAACTATATAGAACAATTATTGGAACGTTACTGGCAGTGCGAGACTTCTCAGGAAGAAGAAGCGCAACTCCGTTCGTTCTTCAATAGTGGAGATGTGCCTGCGCACCTGCTCCGCTACAAGGATTTGTTCGTATATCAGGAGTTCCTGCAGCAGGATGGTTTGGGCGAGGATTTCGACCAGAAGGTGTTGGCGCAGGTGGAAGTGCCTGTGGTCAGAGCCCGTCGTATGACGCTGGTGTCGCGCTTCATGCCGTTGGTTAAGGCGGCTGCTGTGATTGCCCTGATGTTTTCATTGGGCAACATCATGCAACATTCTGTATTCGACAACGATGGTGGTATCGTTTCGCCCGATACTATAGGGAAGCAGATGTTTGCACCGTCGGTGGCGCTCTCGGACAATCCTTCCGAAAGTCATGAGAAGCAGTTGATGGACAGCCTGACTCGTGGAAACAAGAGGGCGGAGGCCGAAAAGAGATGAATTTTCATTGTTTTTAAATATACATTTTCATTTGCTTTAAAAAATAGTTAGTGTGCTTTATTAAAACGACTTGAGGCTGTGAAGTTTCAATTCTCTCAAAAATCTTATAGAAACTAACTAAAATAAATGGGATGCCGCGTGATGCAGCGTCCCTTTATTTTTTTAAGTAAGGCAAAGCCATAAAAAAAGAAGGCCCGATAAACGGACCTTCCCTTGTCAGAGAGTTTTGTCTGCCTACAGGCAGAAGTCAGAGAGAATTTAATGGTTTAGTTGGTTGTTTTTATAACTTGTACAGTTTCTTTTTTTCTGGATAGTCCAATTCCGGATCGCCTTTGTAGCCGATACTTCCGCTACCGCTGACACGCGCTTTCAGATACTCTACTGCATGGCATTTGATGTCGCCCGATCCTGCTACACTGGCTGTTACACGCTGTACACTGAAGTTGTCGGCATAGAGGTCGCCCGATCCTGCCACACTATAATTGGCCTTGTCTGCACTGCCGCTGATTTTTACGGTACCCGATCCTGCTACACTGGCATTGGCTGATGTAACCTGGGCGTTTTCAATCTTCAAGTCGCCCGATCCTGCTACGGAGATATCCAAGTCGGTTGCTTTGAGCTGTTTGCATTCGATGTCGCCTGACCCTGCTACGCTGGCTGTGAATCCTTGCGTGCATTGTATGTTACTGGCTGTGATGTCGCCCGATCCTGCCACGTTCATCTTCAGCTGGTCGGTTTTCAGGCCGTTGGTGAAATCGAAGTCGCCCGATCCAGCTACGCTGACTGCATTCAGATTTTCCGATGTCACGCGGATTTCCAGCTTGTTGTAGGCTACCTTCACGTTCTTCTTGAATCCCAGGTTCAGTTTACCATTCTTGACGTAGATGTCAAGCAGGTCAACGATGTTATCCGATGTATAGATTTCCACTTTCGGTTTGCCTGCTTGCTGTGTGTAGGTGACGTCGAGGCTGCCGCCGACGATTATCTGCTCGAAGTCGTTTACCTTGATCTGTTTGGTTACGTAGTTTTTGCTTGCTTTGACTTCCTTGCCGCCCAGCCAGCTGCTGCCTGAGTTGAAGTGGTGGGAATACGATTGTGCGCACGCACTTAAAGCGGTTGCCAGCAGGAAGATAGAGGTGAGTGTTGTAAACTTTTTCATATTCGTTGGTATTTTAAATGTTATTCTCTTGTTTTATTTATTAGACGAAAACCGGGTGCCGAACGTTGCAAAGGTTGGCCTCTTTTTTTGTTTTAATTTTCTGTTAATAGAAAAACAAGAACTGTGCCAAAAACGTAAACTGTTGATAATAAGTGATAATAGTTTTTTCTTATTGTTCGTTTTCGGACAGTATGTTCGTTTTTGTGTACGAAAGGTTTGTCGTTTTGTGCGGAAGTTCGTTCTTTTGCAAGTGAAATCCAATTAAGAACAGGGATGGCGGAAAACAAAAAACGATGTACGACCGGCCAATCGGTTGCGGATGCTGAGTTAGGGGATATTGCGGTGCGAGTCAACCCTCGTGCCCGCCGGCTGATATTTCGGGCGGTGGAGGGAGGTTTTGTGGTGACCGTCCCTTTGGGAGCAACGTGGGGAGATGTGGCTAAAGGATTGGAAACCCTGCGCCCCCGACTGCGTGAAGCACAGGCGCGCCGAAGCGAAAAACTGATAGACTTGAACTATCGGATTGAGGCGGAGCACTTCAAACTGACGCTGGTAGAGGAGGATACCCAACGGTTTCAGGCACGTTCGGAGCTGGGGGCGATACAGATACTCTGTCCAAGAGGTACTGATTTTTCTGTCCCTGAACTTCAAGTCTGGCTGAAGAAGGTGATAGGCGAGGCCTTGCGGAAGAATGCCAAGCTGGTGTTGCCTCCCCGTCTGAATGCTTTGTCGAAGCGGCATGGCTTGCCTTTCCACGAGGTTAAGATAAATTCCAGTTCGAGCCGCTGGGGAAGTTGTTCAACGCGCAAGGACATCAACCTGTCCTATTATTTGCTGCTCCTGCCGCAACACCTTATCGACTATGTGCTGTTGCACGAACTGACACATACGCGTGTAATGAACCATGGTACAGATTTTTGGGCTTTACTCAATAGATTGACGGATGGTAAGGCCGAGTTCCTGCGACGCGAGTTGAGAAACTACCGTACATCATTATTATAGCAGAATTGTTATAATAGAAAGAAGAGGGGGAGGAGGCAGAGGTTACTCTTGTGCCAGCTGTTTTACCTCGTCACCTTCTTTTTCGAAGCGATAAGTACCTCCCTTTTCACTCAGTTCGAATAAGGAAAGCTTTTCTGTAGCATTATCCACAATCATCAGTGCGCTTTCGTCGGCAAAGCGTTTGATGTCAATGTTGAATGGAGCGTGGTCAATGGTCTTGTTCAATAACAGGCTGTCGTTGAGGTAGATGGATACAGAGTCTCCCTCAAATCCTTTGACCAGTGAGATGGTATATTGCTCGGCATAGTAGCGTCCTCCTTCGTTGTCACGTTGCAAGCGCATGCTCATATAGACGAAGATGACGACTACGATGAGGACGGCAAAGGCCAGGATGCCGTTGCCTATCATGAATTGTTTGTTAGTGTTCAGACGGTGTGCCATAGCGATGTTCTTTCTTTAATACGCCGACAAATGTACCGATAATCTCCGAACTTTCAGCATAATGATGAATATATTCTTGGATTGCGTGTCCTTTTGCTTGCAACAGACGATAAATCTGTGTAATTTAGGCGTGGTAAAACTCCAGAAACATAAAAAATAGGACAGAATGAAAAGACTCATTTCCTTTGTAGCTCTGATGCTGCTGGGCTTTTCAGCCATGGCACAACAAGCTTTGTGGGGAAACACTCCGGTGGTTTCTCCTGAAATTCATCCAGACCATACGGTCACTTTCCGTTTGCGGGCTCCCAAGGCTGTAAAAGTACAGGTGACAGGCGACTTCCTGCCGGCGCAGAAGATAGAGGTTTCTTGGGGAACAGTTGACGGGCCTGGTGTGGCCGACCTGAAGGAAGGAAAGGATGGCGTGTGGGAATATACGACTCCCGAACCATTGCTTCCCGAACTTTACAGCTATTCCTTTATAGTAGATGGCCTGAAGATAATGGATCCGAGTAATGTTTACATGATTCGTGATGTGGCCAGCGTGACTAATGTGTTTATCGTTGGCGGAGGACGGGCCGACTTGTATAAAGTGAATGATGTACCTCATGGAACCGTGTCGCGCGTTTGGTATGATAGTCCGACATTGGGTATGCAGCGCCGTATGACGGTCTATACTCCGGCCGGCTATGAAACGGGCAGGAAGCGTTATCCTGTCTTTTATCTGCTTCATGGCATGGGAGGCGATGAAGAGGCGTGGATAGCTTTGGGCCGTACTTCGCAGATATTGGACAATCTAATAGCACAGGGCAAGGCGGAACCGATGATTGTAGTGATGACCAACGGTAACGCTTCGCAGGAGGCGGCTCCAGGTGAAACCCATGATGGTTTGTTGCCGCCAACCATGAACCTGCCTAAGACCATGGAAGGCAGTTTTGAAACAGCTTTCCCCGATGTGATAAAGTTTGTTGACCGTACTTATCGTACGAAGGCCAACAAGAAGAACCGTGCTATAGCCGGCCTTTCGATGGGTGGCTTCCATTCGCTCCACATTTCCAAGCAATATCCAGACCTGTTCGATTATGTCGGTTTGTTTTCTGCCGCCATCTGGCCCGACAAGAAAGTAACGTCACCCGTTTATGACAATTCCGACAACAAGTTGAAGATCCAGTTTGCCAAGAAGCCTGCCCTTTATTGGATAGGAATCGGTACGGCCGATTTCCTTTATCAAGCCAATACCGATTTTCGAAAGATGTTGGATGAGAAGGGCTATCCCTACACTTACTATGAGACAGGTGAGGGACATATCTGGAAAAACTGGCGTATCTATCTGACGGAGTTTGTTCCGTTGCTTTTCCGATGAGATATATGGAGATAAAAGGATATTTGTGTTCTGTTTTACCGATAGAAGATTAAGAAAAGAAAACACTGCTTTTCGTTAGGAAAAGCGTTGCTTTATCCTTAGCGATGCGTTGCTTTCTGCCAAGAGTATAATTCTAAAGAATAGATATCATGAAAAAGCATTGGATTCTGTCGCTGGCACTGGCGGCAAATGTGTGGGGCTCTGAAGCCCAGCAGGTGGCTCCGGCCATTCTCCGAGACGAAAAGATAGAGCGGCAGGTAGAAAGCCTGTTGCAGAAGATGACGCTCGACGAAAAGATCGGGCAGATGTGCGAACTCACCATCGATGTCCTGCAGGACCGTAGCGGCGGGCAGGGCACGAAGGACTTCCGCTTGAGCGAGGCCAGGCTCGATTCGGTCTTCGGCAAGTACAAGGTGGGCTCCATCCTGAACGTGCCTCAGGGCAAGGCGCAACCCGTAGAGAAATGGCAGGAAATCATCCGCCGCATTCAGGAGAAGTCGATGGAGGAGATCGGTATCCCCTGCATCTATGGCGTCGACCAGATACACGGCACTACCTATACGCGGGGCGGCACCCTCTTTCCGCAAGGCATCAACATGGGTGCGGCCTTCAACCGCGAACTGACCCGCCGCGAAGCCGAAATCTCCGCCTACGAGACCAAGGCAGGCAGCATCCCCTGGACATACGCACCCGTCACCGACCTGGGTCGTGATGCACGCTGGCCCCGCATGTGGGAGAATTATGGTGAAGACTGCTACCTGAACGCCGAGATGGGACGCGAGTCGGTATTGGGTTTCCAAGGCGATGACCCCAACCACATCGGATCCAACCACATTGCCGCCTGCATGAAGCACTACATGGGCTATGGCGTACCTGTGTCGGGCAAGGACCGTACGCCCTCGTCCATCACCGAACAGGACATGCGCGAGAAGCATTTCGCCCCCTATCTGGAGATGATAAGGAACGGCGCCCTTTCCATTATGGTCAACTCGGCCATGAACAACGGTTTGCCCTTCCATGCCAACTACGAACTGCTGACCAAGTGGCTGAAGGAAGACCTCAACTGGGACGGCATGATTGTGACCGACTGGGCCGACATCAACAACCTTTATGCCCGCGACCACATAGCCAAAGACAAGAAAGAAGCCATCAAACTGGCCATCAATGCCGGCATCGACATGTCGATGGACCCCTACAGCTGGGACTTCTGCATCCTGCTGAAGCAACTGGTGCAGGAGGGCGAGGTGCCGATGAGCCGCATCGACGACGCTGTACGCAGGGTACTCCGCCTGAAGTTCCGCCTCAATCTCTTCGAGAAACCCTACTATGATCTCAAGGACTATCCGCTCTTCGGTAGTGACGAACATGCCGCCGTGGCCCTGCATGCCGCCGAAGAGTCGCTGGTGCTGCTCAAGAACACAGACAATCTCCTGCCGTTGGCCAAGGGTAAGAAGATTCTGTTGACTGGCCCGAACGCCAACTCCATGCGCTGCCTCAACGGCGGATGGTCATATACCTGGCAGGGAAGCAATGCCGAGGACTGTTCAGAACCTTACCATACCATTCTCGAAGCTTTCATCAACAAGTTTGGTGCCGAGAATATCATTTACGAAGCCGGTGTGACCTACAACGAGAAGGGCAACTGGTGGGAAGAGAATACGCCCGAAATCGAGAAGACCGTGGCTGCCGCCGCACAGGCCGACTACATTGTAGCCTGCATCGGCGAAAATTCTTACTGTGAAACTCCGGGTAACCTGAACGATCTGACGCTCTCTGAGAATCAGTCGAATCTGGTGAAAGCATTGGCCAAGACTGGCAAGCCTGTTATATTGATACTGAATGAAGGTCGCCCGCGCATCATTGCCGACATCGAGCCGCTCAGCAAAGCTGTTGTCAACATCATGCTGCCGGGTAATTATGGCGGCGACGCGCTGGCCAACCTACTGGCAGGCGACGTTAACTTCAGTGGCAAGATGCCCTATACCTATCCCAAGTATCCCCATTCGCTGGTGACCTACGATTACAAACCGTGCGAACACATCGGCAAGCCGATGGAGGGCGCTTACAATTACGATGCGGCGGTCAACGTGCAATGGGCCTTCGGTTACGGACTCAGCTACACCACCTTTGCCTATAGCAACCTGCGGGTGGACAAGGTACACTTTACGGCCGACGATGTGCTCACCTTCACCGTCGATGTGAAGAATACGGGCCTTCGTGCAGGCAAGGAGAGCGTGCTGCTCTTCAGTAGTGACTTGGTAGCATCGTTGACTCCCGACAACCGTCGCCTCCGCAATTTTGAGAAAGTCGAGCTCCAGCCGGGTGAAACCCGCACCGTCACGCTGAAGCTGAAGGCTTCCGACCTGGCCTTTGTGGGTTATGATGGTCGTTGGGTACTCGAAGCGGGCGACTTCCGCATGCAGGCTGGTGACCAGGTTCTGGATATCACTTGTACAGAAACAAAGAAATGGGAGACTCCGAATAAATGAACCGCGGCATAACGAAAAGAGAAGAATGAATCAGACACAGACAAACCGCATCGAAGTGGTTGACGCCCTGCGCGGCCTGGCCTTGTGTGCCATTGTGATTGTGCATTGCTTTGAGCATTACAATCTGTATTAACGTGAGTTCGATATAAGATCAAATTATAATCTACTAGTAAATAAGAACATAGCGACAAAAGTATTAAATTTATAGTGCTCAATTATAACATTTAAACGATTACCGCTATGTTTCCAGAGTCTAAAGTTACAGAGATTTATTGTATGGCCGATGATTTTTGCAAGGAATTTGCGTTGCAGCAGGAAAAATATATGATAGGAGACAAGAAACAGAACCATCGCAACAAGCCTAACCGTATGAATGATGCTGAGATTATGGTTATTCTTATCCTGTTTCATTCCGGTGGTTTCCGCTGCTTTAAGCATTACTATAAGGAATATGTGTGCAAACATCTGAAACACCTTTTCCCACGTTTGGTATCCTATAACCGTTTCGTGGAACTGGAAAAGGAAGTACTGCTTCCCTTGACTATTTTCATTAAGAAAGTCCTGTTGGGAACCTGTACAGGTATCAGTTTTATCGACTCCACTCCCTTGCGTGTATGCCGTAACCAAAGAATCCTTATTCATAAGACATTTGAGGGACTTGCCGATCGTGGAAAATGTTCCATGGGCTGGTTCTTCGGATTCAAGTTGCATCTGATAATCAATGACAAGGGTGAGATTCTCAATTTTATGTTCACGCCCGGAAACGTGGATGACCGGGAACCATTGAAACAGGGTAAGTTCCTGGAAAACATCAAAGGAAAATTATGTGCAGACAAGGGATATATTGGCCAGGCTCTGTTTGAGAATCTTTTCCTTAATGGTATACAGCTTGTCACTAAGGTTAAAAACAACATGAAGAACTCACTGATGAGTATTGCCGACAAGATTCTGCTCAGAAAAAGAGCCTTGATTGAAACGGTCAATGATGAACTGAAGAATATTGCACAGATCGAACATTCCAGGCATCGTTCCTTTAACAACTTCATTGCAAATTCCTTGTCGGCTATTGCGGCATATTGCTTTTTTGAGAAGAAACCCGCCATTGACGTGAATTTTGTCAATGACGGACAACTGTCTATTTTCTAATTTTATTTCGAACTCACGTT
>DXAV01000017.1 GCA_019116805.1 Candidatus Bacteroides merdavium
ACAAAACCCACTTACGTGACCTGTTCGATAAGACTAATTTCAATGATGTCAAAGAACTCGATTGTCCCCTTTTTGAAGGACTATTTGATTAAATTTTTAACTCGTCCATTTTTATTGGACACTAATGATATTGAGTCTTAAAAATATAGCCAGTTATTGTTATCTTCTTCAGCATATCCATAAATCATAAAAACAGAGTGAACAGATGCACCGCCTAACCAGTGCTTCTGTCCACTCCATTCTTTATCAAATCAATACGAAATAGCAGAGATTTACCGCATACCCTTCTATCTCATTGTTTTCTCACTCTACGCAAAATATTTTGCATTTCAAACACAATCTCAGGGTACTGCTTCGCTACATTTTCTGATTCATACAATTCAGTCATTTCATACAACTGAGGCATACTGCTATTTCCGGTTTCTATTTTAGGTCCCCATGTAATCATCTTAGGGCCATCATTCGGTTCAATATACTTCCATTTCTTTGTACGAACCGATAAAACGTGATTCGATGCCTGCTCAATGACCCATGGTCGGTCAATGCTTGTAATTCCAAGTAAATTCCCCAAACAATCACGGCTATCCGGGGCACTGCCTTTAGGCAATTTAGCTTGCAGCAACGTTGCCAGTGATGCCATCCAGTCTATTTGAGATATTAAAACATCTGAAACTTTAGGCGATTTTATCTGTTGAGGCCAATATACAATTGCCGGAACTGCAGTTCCACCTTCAAAAGCGCTATACTTATTTCCTCTCCAAGGGCCAGCAGGCTTATGCCCATTCAACAGTTCCTCCGCATGATCATCATAACCGTCATCCACCACAGGGCCATTATCGCTCGAAAGGATGATCAAAGTATTGTCTTTAATCTCCAATTCTTCAAGAACATCCATGATTTTCCCCACGCTCCAATCAAACTGAACTATTGCATCCCCACGCAGTCCCATCGAACTTTGTCCTCTGAATCTTTGGTGCGGGAAACGAGGAACATGAACATCATTAGTCGCAAAATACATAAAAAAAGGAGTATCCTTATGAGCTTTTATAAAATCTACAGCATGTAATGTAATTGAATCAGCAATGTTCTCATCCTTCCATAAAGCCTTTCCGCCTCCTTTCATGTATCCGATACGACTAATACCATTAACAATGGACATATCATGTCCATGACTCGGTTTCAGATTGTATAGTAATTCCGGATTACTTTTGCCTGTGGGTTCATTGGGGAAATTTTGCTTATAACTCACTTCAATAGGAGCAGAAGGATCATAATTAGCCACCTGACCATTCTCAATAAATACACAGGGCACTCTATCAGCCGTTGCAGCCATTATATAGTGATAATCAAATCCCAAATCGCCCAATGCAGCCGGTAACGGAGCATTCCAATCCTGTTCACCCGTTTTGTCTCCTAAGCCCAAATGCCATTTTCCAATAGCAGCAGTAGCGTATCCTGCATTTTTAAACATATCAGCCAACGTATATTGTTCAGGACGAATAATCATACCAGCATTCCCCGCGGCAACATCTGTATCCGGACGCCTCCAGGCATATTCCCCTGTCAATAGGGAATACCGTGATGGAGTACTCGTAGCAGCCGTCGCATGAACATTCGTAAATCGGATGCCATGATTTGCCAGATTATTCACATTAGGAGTATGTACATTCTTAGCCCCATAGCATTGCAAATCTCCATACCCCAAGTCATCCGCATAAATAATTATTACATTAGGCCTTGTTTTTTCATTTAGATTTTCCAGAATACCTTGTCCTTGCATTGAAGGGACAACAAGGGCCGGCAAACATGTGCTTATTAAAATTTTCTTCATAAATACAAGTTTTAATCTAGATAATACGGATGTTTGTATAAGTTATGAAACCTACACAAACATCCTCTATTATCATTAAATCTATTCACGCAGATTAGGATTAATGTTTTGTTCAGACAATGGTATAGGCCATGTATAATCCTGCGGATTTCTAAAATCCCGACGGCCTACATACCAACGACAATTTCCTGTCGGATCAATCATCTTTGTAGAGGTTGAATACAAGATAGAACTTGGATAAGGAGCGCCCCATATTTCACCTGTCAAAACTTCATGGGCAATTCCCCATCTCAACAAATCCCAATAACGGATACCTTCATAAGCAAGCTCTATACGCCGCTCATTACGCACTTTCTCCAACAACAACACCGGATTGGTTTCGGTAATCGGAGGCATATTCACATCACCACGTTTTCGGACCAGATTAATCGTAGCGTCTAGTACACTTTGGTCAATCGCCTGTCCATTTTCAATCAGACACTCCAAATAACTTAACAATACCTCAGCATAACGAATAATGGGAGTTACCGCACTATAACTAGTCAAGTCACTGATTGGATTCTCATCATAATATTTCCTCCACATAAAGCCCGTTTTCGATGCTTCCGAAGAATAGTCTATGCGCTCCTTCACGGATGCCTCATAATCAGGACTCATACGATACTCGGTTCCCATAAAGATTGCCCCATTATAATAGATTGTATAGTCCAGTCTTGGGTCACGGTTTTCGCCCAAGTTATTGGGATTGTAACGCGGATCATCATAACTAAAGGGCGTTCCATCCGTAAATTCATACGATTCAAATAATCCGGAAGAGGGGTTAGACAAACTCCATCCACCGTCTTTGGCCGACAATCCCTGTTGCGGCATACCACATCCAAAATAATTTTCCAAATAGGAAATATAGAAGATGTTTTCCTTATTTCCTACGCCTGTCCCGGGCCAGAACAGTTCTGAATAGGACGAATGAATGCTATTATCTCCATAGTCAATAATCTCACGATAAGTAGAAGCCGCATTTGCCCAATCTTTCTGCAACATATAGGTTCTGCCTAAAAATGCCAGTGCAGCCTGTTTACAGGCACGGCCGGTTTCACCAGATGGTATATCCTTGAAACGAGGCAAATTTTCCGCCGCTTCCTTCAATTCCTGAGCACACCATTTCAGGATTTCCGATTGGCTTGTCTTCGTTACAGAATTGGCTTCTTCACCACTCAACGGCTTAACAACCAAAGGTACATCCTTAAAATAACTGGCCAGATAGTGATATTGTGTGGCCCTTAGAAATCTGGCCTCAGCAATCATTCTATTTTTAACTTCAGAATCCGAAGCAGACTGTATGCCCTCAAGAAAACGGTTACACTTTCCAATACGGGAATAGGCCGATTTCCAATAATTGGATACAAAAGTATTTGTATTGACCAATTTTCCACTCGATATCTGGAAGAAAGGATTATTCTCTCCACGACGGTCAAAAGCATTATCAGTCAGATGTTCCATAAACAACAGGCCATGATACGACCAAAAGTCGGACACGCTATATTCCAATCCGTTCGAAATTCCTCCTCTATACAACGAAGTCAATGCCAATTCAGCGTTGCTTTCGTCATTCCAAAAATTTTCTTCAGACAAATTCGTCAAAGGATACCGCTCCAAATCGCATGAAGAAAAAGACAAGCTAATTGTCAAAGCTGCATATGCAAATAATGTATATTTTTTCATCTGTAATCAAAATTTCAACGTTAGACCAAATGTATAAGTTGACATTACTGGATAGTATTGTCCATTGTTGTCCGTATTTTCAGGATCCCATCCTTTACGATATTTTTTAATCGTAAACGGATTGTCCAGAGACACATAGAAGCGCAATCCGCTAGAACCAAATTTTTTCGTTACATTCCCGGGAAGAGTGTATCCTAACTGGATATTTCTTACTTTCAAGTAAGAGGCATTAATTACCCAGAAGTCCGAAGTCAATGTATTGTTGCTGCCAGCATTAGACATGACTTCCAGTCTGGGATATTCAGGATAGCGATTGTTCTGCTGCACGTTCCAACAATTTTCCATCTGCCAGCGTTGGATATTTCCTTCCTGGTAGAAAGCATGTCCGGCATACACAGACAATGTGCCATAAACATCGGCAACTCCCTGAATTAACATACTAAAATCAACACCTTTGTACTCAGCTCCCAAGTTTAATCCGAACGTATATTTAGGAATTCTTGAACCTAAGAACGTACGGTCTGCAGAGGTCACCTTGCCATCGCCCGTCAGGTCCACATAACGGATATCTCCCGCTTGTCCGCCAGGGGCAATCTCACTTTGGTCATACCAGTCTCCCACTTCTTCATCAGTGAGGAAAACACCATCTGTCTTATAACCATAAAACATCTGCATCGGATAGCCGATGAACAAATCGCTGCCGTTACCTACCATTCCGTTTTCCTGGGTAACATTTCCCATTCCCAAAGTAAGTATCTTATTTTTAATGATCGAGAAATTTCCATTAATATGATACTTGAAATCTCTGGCCTGACCATTGTAACCCAATTCAAATTCCCATCCTTTATTTTCAAGAGCACCAGTATTGATCTGAGATACACTTAAACCAAAGATAGAAGAATAACTGGCGGAAGGCTTATACAGAACGTCCGTTGTCTTTCTGTAGAAATACGAGGCATTGAAGGTCAACCGGTTATTGAAGAACCCTGTTTCAATACCCACGTCAGTAGTACGAGTCCGTTCCCATTTCAGATTAGAATCCACATAAGTGGTAACCGCAGCTCCTTGCGTGTAAACTCCTCCAAACACATAGTTTTGGGCTTGTCCTAATGTATATACCGACTGATACGGGTAATCACCAATATTGTTGTTTCCCAATACACCTAAAGACGCCTTTACCTTCAGATTATTGAACCAGGAAGACAAACTTTCTTTTTCTTTCCAGAATTTTTCTTCCGATACACGCCAACCGACCGCTACAGATGGGAAGAAACCGAATTTCGAATCGGTTGGGAAACGGGAAGAACCATCATAACGCATTGTCGTTTCAAACAAATAGCGTTCATCATAATTATAAGTCAATCTGCCGAAAACGGACTTAATGGCCCAATCATATCCACCGCCACTATTAGTCTGTCCGTCAGCACCACCTGCCGTCAGATAGGGCACATCATCCGAAGGGAAGTTGTTACGGCTTCCTGACAAAGTTCTTTGGCTTTCGTCTTCCCAAGTATATCCGACCAAAGCAGAGAGCTGATGTTTATCGGCAATAGTGGTTGAATAGTCGGCTACAGCCTGGAAGGTTTTATATACGGTACGCAGCATTTCGTCTGTCAGACTGGAAGGACCACTGGTGCCTCCATTGGCAATAGGCATATCTGCCCGATAATTACGAATATGGTTCAGTGCATAATTATAACCGCCAATAGCCTTCAGGTTCAATCCTTTGAGAGGAGTCCATACCAATTCGGCGTTTCCTTTAAATTTATCGTAGTCCTCTCTGTAGAATGATGCACAATTCATCCATGCCACAGGTGTACCATTCAGCTTAGGACCAGGACCGGCTTCACCATTCTGCAGATAGCTGGGAGTCAATCCCGGGAAACGGACTGCCGCCGAAATCAGCGATTTATAACCATCACTGTCAACAGCTCCGGGAGAAGACGGTTCATGACGATCCGAGGTCATGCCACTGATGCGTACGCCAAGCGACAAATTCTTCGCCAATTGGGCATTCAAGTTAAGGCGGCCGCTATATCTGTTATAATAATTATTGTCCATCAAGCCGTTCTGTCTTAAATAACCCATTGAGGCCATATACTGCAAACGGTTGTTGCCTCCGCTTACATTCAATTCATGCTTGGTTTGAAAAGCATGCCCGCCCAACAATTCGTCCAAATACATTTCGTCAGCATAATTATCAGGATCAGAACCGTCACGATATTTCTGGATCATTTCCGGAGTATATGTTTCAGTTCCCATTGCCATGTTGTAAAATTCCGCATACTCATAGGAATGTGCCAAATCCGGCAATTCGGTAGCCTGACTCATACCAACCGAACCATTATAAACTACGTTTGTCTTTCCTTCGCGTCCCTTCTTGGTAGTAACCAGAATTACTCCATTTGCCGCACGCGAACCATAAATAGCAGCAGAAGAGGCATCCTTCAATACCGATATATTGTCAATATCGGCAGGGGTCAAGTCACTGAGTGATCCGGGCATTCCATCGACCAGCACCAAAGGATCGGGAGTCGCGCCGAACGAACCGACACCACGGATTCGAATAGTACCTGCATCTTGTCCTGGATTTCCACTCGACTGCGTAATAGTCACACCGGACATTTGTCCCGTAAGCATATTGGAAACATCCGGAACCGAACGTGACTCCAGTGTCTTGCTGTCAACAGTCGAAATAGAACCGATCACATTCACCTTTTTCTGTGAACCGTATCCGACAACGACTACTTCATCCAGCATTTCCGTATCTTCCTTCAAAGTAAGATTTAGTTGCATACCCGCAACTGCCTTACATTGTTGCGGTTGATAACCAATGTACGAAACTTCCAAGACTGCGTCGCCCGAGATTTTCAATGTGAAATATCCATCAACATCGGTGACCGTTCCATTGCCAGATGCACCTTTTTCAACAACGGTCGCCCCAATTACAGGTTCTCCATTCGCATCCAGGACACGTCCCGATACCGTTCCCGTTTCCGGCTTCTGACGGTTCAAGGGAGTAATGACAATTTTGTTTCCCGAAACGGTATAAGTCAATTCATTTTTAGTAAGCTCACGAGTGAGGAGTGTTTTCAGTTCTTCATTAGTTGCTTCAACAGATACACCATTCTTATCCTGCACCTCTACATCACGATAAGAAAAACGATACGGAGTCTGTTTCTCAATGACATTAAAAAGTTCCTTGATAGAAGCGTTTTTCAGGTTAACGGTAACAGTTCCAGTCTGCGCATACACGCCCACAAATGCAAACAAACACAAGGATAATAACATAGAACGGAATCTTCCATTGCATCCATTACCTTTGCCAATAAATAAATGTGTGTTTTTGATTCTCATAATAGAATTAAGTTAGGTTGTTAGCTCAAAAATTTGACTATGCAACGACATAGTTTACGACGGGGTTATCCCTTTTTCTTACAGACAATCAGCCGATCGTCCGAAGTTTTCAGATAAATCATGTTTCCATAAATACTTTGATTTTAAGTTAGACAATAGGATAAATTACCATTAAAAATAGACATATACGATATCTTCTTTAATTTCATAACGAAAATGATAATGCAGTTGCAAGACTTTCATTATGCTCTCAAATTTCTCATCATTGAAAGTACCTGTATAAACATCGCTCAATATTTCAGTATCATCGGCATGGATCACTATACCAAAACGTCGTTCCAGGCTGGAGAAGACATTTCCCAATTTTTCTTCATGGAAAATCAAGTACCCCTTCATCCATGCCGTCTCAAACGTATTGTCCGTCACCTCCAGATGCGATTTTCCTGTAACTTTATCATAAACGACCTTCTCATTCGATTTCACATCAAATGTCTGAGATAAAGGACCCTTCGTTTCTACTCTTACGCTTCCATCCAGCAAGGACATCTCCATGATGTCATTATCTTCATAAGCATAGACATTAAAAACCGTCCCATAAACAGTTATATCCATATTATCCGTTTTCACGACGAATTTATTCCTTCTATCATGGGCCACTTCAAAGAAACCTTGACCGTTCAACACCACCTGACGACTTTCCTTCCCAAAATCATGCCGATAAGACAATTGCGACTTGGCGTTCAACTTCACCTTAGTCCCGTCGGGCAATATAACCGATGAACGGCCGACAGAGCCCGACTGTACGATTACATGCTGGCCGTCCAGGTCTGTCATCCTAAAATAGGCAACCGACACATTGATTGTCCACGCAACGACTATAAACAAAACGAGCGAGGCTGCTATCCGTAACCAATACTGACTCAGGAACGACAACAAAGAAAATCTCTTTTCATGCTTTCTCATTTCCTGGCTCAACGCTTTGTACAACTGGTCTTTCTTCTGATTATAGAAAGCCTCGTTTCCATCCAAAGAAAAAGAATCCCAATGCCGACCCAGCACCTCAAACAATTCTTCATCGGAAGCGTTGTTCACCGCATCAAGCAAATGAGCAAAATCATCCGGTGAGATACTCCCCTCGCTGTATTTTATCAACAACTCGTTCAGATGTTCTTTGTGATTTTCCATAAAACCTGCAATCGTTTACTATAATATCCGCAAAGGGCATAAATATAACATGCCATTCTTTATGTTTAAAAACATAATGTTGATTTACAGACTTAGAAAAAGCAGCAAAAGATAAGGATATTGACGCAACTCCTTACGCACGATTTTCAAGGCTGCCGAAAGCTGATTACGAACTACCTGTTCTGTGATCGAAAGGCTGGCGGCTATTTCAGCTATGGTAGCATTCCCCTCCTTATTCAGTTCAAAAATCTGGCGCTGACGAGGAGACAATTTCTCTTTTGCCCGATTAAGGCTGTCCTGGAACTGTTTTAACTCTAATTTTTCAACCGTTTCATTGTCGCACGTCGATAATTCACTACAGAAAGCCACATAATCCTTCATCAGAGGTGTATTGAGCTGCCTCCGCAATTCCTTTATCAGAAAATGATATGCGATAGTGAACAGATAAGATTTAAACGACATGCAGGGATTGATGCTTTCCCGATAAATCCATATATTCAGAAATGTTTCCTGCACAATATCATCTGTGACAGGTTCAGACTTGACATACCGTAAGACGAACTGGTAAAGACGAGAAAACCATAAATCATAGAGAGCTCTATAACTCTCTTCTGACCCGGATTTCAACCCAATTACCAACGTATGTTCGTCTTTCAACATAAATAATGTGACATCAAAATAAATAATATATTCCCGAACAATAAACGGATAGCGATAAAAGCATCAAATTTATCATTCTTGATTATAGCATGCAAACCGCTACAACCACGTTTTCAAAACCTAAAGTTACGTAGATTTATTATATGGCAGACTATTTTTATAAAAAAATGTGCCATAATCAAGAAAAAAACAAAATGATACGGCATATCCACAGGGGCAGATGGAAAGATTATACCTCAGTGCTGCACTGAGGCAGGCTCAGTGTAGGAGTGAGATAGTCTCAGTGCAGCACTGAGACTACCAGCCTATTTTGCATCCGACTTGAACGCCCCGGAGAGATGGGCCGCAGCCAGCAGGACGTGTGAGGGATTTCACTTATCCGCCGAACTCCCAAACCCAAGTTTCCAGCGTCTCTCCGTTCTTGAAAAGGGTATCATCGGCCTGCATCAGCTTGCTCTTCAGGCGGAATTTCTGCTGGGACACAGAGGAGGGAGAAATGCCGAAAAGCAGGGCCAGCTGGGCATTGCCGAAACGGAGCCGGAGCAACAGGCAGAGGCGGACATCGTTAGATGTAAGTTTCGGGAAGCGTCCGAACAGGCGGGAGGTGAAGTCGGCATAGACTTGATTGACAAGCGTTTCCAGGTATTGCCAGTCGGACTCAGACAGGTACTTGGGCTGACTACGGAGACGAGACACGAGCTCGTCACGGTCCACCTGTACCGTCACCAGCTGATGCACCCGATTTTCCAGCTGATGATTACGGTCAGTGAGTTCCTTCACCAACTCCAGTTCGCGGGGCATGGAACGCTTCTCGTACTCCCCGACCCGCCGGCCCAACACGGCATTCTCCTGTCTCAACTGCTCGCTACGCTCTTTGAGCATGGCCACAGCCCTTTCTAATTCACCGCGGGCCTCATCGTCCACGGGGAGGTCCTTGAGTAACGTTTCCAGGTTGGCCAGGCCACGTTCACGGCTATACAGTTCACGTTCATTTTCGCTCAACGTGACGGCCGCACGCGAACGGCGACGGTTAGCCCACATCTTCTCAAGCATAGTCTGAAGGCTCCACAGTGCTACAAAAAGGGCTATGGAGAGAAAACCTATCAGGAAATCACGCCACTGGGCTTTGGAGAACAGCATGGGGAGAAACATAATCCCCCACGAAGCCCATGAAAAAAGATATAGGCCCGTCATCCTGTCGTCAGAACTCGCTCGTAAAGTGGAACTTGATGTGCTTGAAGTCCATCTGCGCCATCTGGAGCACGTAGCCCGAGTCGGCCAGGAAGACATCGCGCCCCTCGCGGTCCTTGGCCATATACTGGTACTTGCGCTTCTTGAAGGCTTCGAGCTCGGCGGGGTCGTCGCTCTCGATCCAGCAGGCCTTGTAGAGGCTCACGGGCTCCCAGCGGCACTTGGCGTTGTACTCGTTCTCCAGGCGGTACTGGATGACCTCGAACTGGAGCTGGCCCACGGTGCCGATAATCTTGCGCCCGTTGAACTGGTTGACGAAGAGCTGGGCCACGCCTTCGTCCATCAGCTGGTCGATGCCCTTGGCCAGCTGCTTCTGCTTCATGGGGTCGGCATTCTCGATGTACTTGAACATCTCCGGCGAGAAGCTGGGCAGGCCGCGGAAGTGGAGCTTTTCGCCCTCGGTCAGCGTGTCGCCAATCTTGAAGGTACCGTTGTCCGGCAAGCCGATGATGTCGCCCGCCCAGGCCTCATCAACGGTGGTCTTGCGCTGGGCCATGAACTGAGTGGGGCTGGAGAAGCGCATCACCTTGTCGTGGCGCACGTGGTAGTAGGGCGTGTTGCGCGAGAACTTGCCCGAGCATACCTTGCAGAAGGCGATGCAGGAGCGGTGGTTAGGGTCGATGTTGGCCGTAATCTTGAAGATGAAGCCGGTGAACTTGGGCTCGTCGGGCTGCACGTCGCGCTCCTCGGCCTTGACGGGACGGGGGCTGGGGGCTATCTCGACGAAGCAGTTCAGCAGCTCCTCGACACCGAAGTTGTTCAGCGCCGAACCGAAAAACACGGGAGCCACCTCGCCCTTGAGGTAGTCGCCGACGTTGAACTCGGGATAGACGCCCTCGATGAGCTCCAGCTCGCCGCGCAGACGGTCGGCCAGGTCGGCACCGATGCGCTGGTCCAGTTCCTCGGTGTGGATGTCCACGGCCACCTTCTCCGTCACCACCTGCTTGGAGGGCTGGAAGAGGTTGAGGTTCTGCTCGTAGATGTTATAGACACCCTTGAAGCGGATGCCGCTCTCGATGGGCCACGTCAGGGGACGCACGTGGATGTGGAGTTCTTCTTCCAGTTCGTCCAGCAGGTCGAAGGGATCCTTGGCCTCGCGGTCCATCTTGTTGACGAAGATGATGACGGGAGTGTTGCGCATGCGGCACACTTCCATGAGCTTACGCGTCTGTGTCTCCACACCCTTGGCACCGTCCACCACGATGATAACGCTATCGACGGCGGTCAGCGTGCGGTAGGTGTCTTCGGCGAAGTCCTGGTGACCGGGGGTGTCGAGAATGTTGACCTTGTAGTCCTTATAGTCGAACTCCATGACGGAGGTGGTGACGGAGATACCGCGCTGCTTCTCGATGTCCATCCAGTCGGACGTGGCGGTCTTCTTGATTTTGTTGCTCTTTACGGCGCCGGCCACCTGTATCTGTCCGCCGAAGAGCAGGAGCTTCTCGGTGAGCGAGGTCTTACCGGCATCGGGGTGCGCGATGATTGCAAACGTTCGTCTTCTTTCGATTTCCTGATTTGTTGCCATATATTTTCGTTATATTTTGGCACGGATTACACGGATTTTCACGGAGAAGGCTCATCCTAATAAGTGAAGACCTTGCGTTTCATTTCAGCCTTCAGGCCGAAATTGAGCAGGAGCCCCACTTGCAGGTCGGTTGCCTTCAGATAGTTTATCAGCTGCCATTCATGTTCCACTCGTAAGGAAGAAACCGCTTTCAGTTCCAGAATGACGACATCTTCCACAACCATGTCCGCTTTATACGTACCTACTATTTTATTTTTATAATACACTTTCAATTCTTTCTGACACTCACACTTCAATCCCCTCTCCTGCAACTCCATATAGAGAGCATTCAGGTACACCTGTTCAAGGAATCCGAATCCCAACGTTTTGTGAACTTCATAAAACGCCGAAATGATTTGGGCAGTCAGTTCTTCGTGCAACATTGTTCATCCTCCGTGAAAATCCGTGTAATCCGTGCCAAAACTCTCAACTCTCAATTTTCAACTCTCAACCTCTCCAAGCACTCCGCCAGCGCGTCCTCCCAGTGGGGAATAGTGATGCCATAGGTTTGCTTGATGCGCGTCTTGTCGAGCACAGAGTAGTGCGGACGGGGCGCTTTGGCCGGATATTCGTCCGTGTGCAGGGGGTTGACGCGGCACGTGGTGATGCCTGCCAGGCGGTGGATGGCCACGGCAAAGTCATACCACGAGCAGACACCTTCGTTGCTGAAGTGATAGACACCGGGCACAATGCCTTGCTCGATGGCGGCAAAGAGGGCACGCGCCAAGTCGGCTGCATAGGTGGGCGTGCCTATCTGATCGAACACCACGCCCAGCGACTCGCGCTCGCGCCCCAGGCGGAGCATGGTCTTCACGAAGTTGTTGCCGAAGGTGGAGTAGAGCCAGGCAGTGCGCACAATCATGGCACGGCTGCACTTCTGCTTCACGACCTCCTCGCCCGCCAGCTTGGTACGTCCATAGACGGAGGCGGGACAGGGCGTGTCATCCTCGCGGTAGGGCACGTGGGCAGTGCCGTCGAACACGTAGTCGGTGGACACCTGGATGAGGGCGGCCCCTACGGCCTCGGCGGCTTCGGCCAGGTAGCCGGGCGCCAGGTGGTTCAGGCGGTCGCAAAGCTCAGGATTGTCCTCGGCCTTGTCCACGGCCGTGTAGGCGGCGCAGTTCACCACCACGTCCACCCGACGGTCGGCGAT
Source organism: Candidatus Bacteroides merdavium (assembly GCA_019116805.1). Taxonomy (GTDB): domain Bacteria; phylum Bacteroidota; class Bacteroidia; order Bacteroidales; family Bacteroidaceae; genus Bacteroides; species Bacteroides merdavium. The sequence continues at coordinate 12,724 of DXAV01000017.1, forward strand.
GAAGGCGCGCACGGCATTGGCGTCGCAGATGTCCAGCTCCTGCACGTCGGTGAAGTAATACGTGTGTTGCGGATGGGCGGCGGAAAGCACGCGCATCTCGTTGCCAAGTTGACCGTTGGCGCCGGTTATCAGAATATTCATATCAGTCGTCCAATTTGAGTTCTCCCTTTTTGTCCTTGTCATAATAGTTGGCCAGCAACGAGATGAAAGCGCTCACGGCCTCCATCGCCTTGGCTGTCCCCTCGCTGATGTCCTTCTTCTGAAGCCTCAGCAACAATACGCCATAAAGGGCCTCAAAGCAGGTCTCCAGCTCAGGCTCGTCCTTGCGCCCATTGCGCTGGCGCAGCTCCACGATGAAGGGCAGGGCCTTGAAGTAGGCCGCGTTGTAAAAGGGATACTTCGTGGAGGCCAGTAGGGCGCCGTGCAGTTCGGTGAGGTTCTGGATGACATTGCGGTTGATTTGCAGATGTCCCTTCTCCACCACCCCCTCAGCGCGCATCATGTCGCACAGGTTGGCATACCATTCTTCGAGTGCCGGACGTTGGTCTTCGGGATAGCGGGCGATGACCTGCTCGCGCAGGCGGTCGATGTCGCACCCGTTGGCACGTATCAGGTCTTCCACCTGCCACATGTAGATCAAGTATTCGGCAATGTTCTGTTCTTTCAGTTTTTTAGCGATTATCATTTCCGTTGACAACTAATACAATGATTCTCCCATCAATGTGAACACCAGACCCAGTATCGACACGATGGCCACAATGCTACCAATCACACGATTCAATATCCAGATGCCGCGCAGGTTGAAGCGAGCGCGTACTTTGTTGACAAAATATGTGATGCCGAACCACCACGAAAGGGCCCCCAGAGCAATGGCCAGATAGCCCGTGACGGCTTCGAACAGGAGTACGCCCGGACTAATGAACGCAAAGCGGGCGAAAAGTCCAACAAAAAGCAGAATGATAAGCGGATTGGAAAGCGTGACAAAAAACGCCGTAATGAAATTGTGCAAATACGTGCCTTTACTGGTGGACACAGGACGAAGCGAATGTACCGGATTGCTTCGGAAAGTATAGATACCAAAAGCCAGAAGCAGGATACTGCCAAAGAGCTGGAGGTAAAAAATATTCTTATTGACATAATCGAACACAAAGCTCATGCCATAGCCCGTCAGGAGGGCATAAAAGATATCACTCATCGCGGCCCCGATACCCGTAACGAAACCATACCAACGACCCTTGTTCAGCGTACGCTGGATGCACAGCACACCCACAGGGCCCAGCGGCGCCGACACAATGACGCCGATAATAAAGCCCTTCCACAAGATATCGAATATAGTTTCCAACTGAATCATGCCGCAAAGATAGTGCAAACCGAGGGAAGTACAAAGCAAAAGCCACGATTTTGCTTTTACCTCCGAGGTGCAGCCTGTCTTATCAAAAGATAGTGCAAACCGAGGGAAGTACAAAGCGAAAATATTGTTTTTGCTTGGTGCTTCCTCCCGATTATGTTATCTTTGCGACAAGAAAGGAGACAAACAAATGAATACACTCGAAGCGGAAACCTTGCGCCGCGAACTCTTGCGCGACATCCTCGATGTGGAAGACGTGGACCTGCTCAAAAAAATGAGACGGAGCTTCAACCGCCTTTGCGCCCAGCACCCTGTCCCTTCCCATGTGTCCGAACCTCCCGAGCCCTATACGCTAAAGGAGCTGAACGACAGGATTGACGAGGCGGAGGCGGAAATTGAAGCCGGAGAAACCCTGTCCAGCCAAGAAGTATTCGAGCACTTGGAGCACAAATACCCTTGGTTATGCAAATAAAATGGAGTAAAAAAGCCGGTCGTGCATTGGACACAGCACTGGCACAAGGTGCCGAGCTGTTCGGCACCCACGCCACCATATCCTTTTACAACAGGGTCAAATCGTATGAACCTTTATTGAAATCAAACCCTCACATGGGAAAGGTAGAGCCCCTGCTGGCCGACCGCACACGCCACCAATACCGCTCGCTCGTCATCCACGAGCACTTCAAGCTCATCTACTACATCGACCTGCCGCACGATACCCTCTACATCGCCGACCTGTGGGACACCCGCCGCGAGCCCTCCCGACTGGCGGAGCAAATCAAGAAATAGGCAAGACCGGCACACACTAAAAAACTTCACCGTTACGCTTGTACGTCACTCGGTTTTGCACTATCTTTGCATACGAAAAAGAAGCGAGGCGGACTCGTCCGACCCAAGCTCCTGAGAAATAAAGAATTTTATCATTTTATAGCGCTATAAAAAATATGATTTCTTTCTACAGAACTCCTCAGAAAAGCGTGATTGCCGTAGCAAGCGAACACGCCATTTCGCAAGCAGAAAGCGACAAGCTCTGCTGGCTTTTTGGAGAAGCCACCCCTGAAAGTGAAGAAAACCTGAAAGGCTATTTCGTAGGCCCCCGCCGCGAAATGATTACTCCCTGGAGTACGAACGCCGTGGAAATTACCCAAAACATGGGCCTGACGGGCATCGCGCGCATCGAGGAATACTTCCCCGTGGCCGATGAAAACGCCGAATACGACCCCATGCTCCAACGCATGTACAAGGGACTCGACCAGCAGGTGTTCACCACCAACCGCCAGCCCGAACCCATCGTCCACATCGAAGACCTCGAAGCCTACAACGAGCAGGAAGGTCTGGCCCTCTCCAAGGAGGAAATGGACTATCTGAAGAAGGTAGAGAAGGACCTCGGACGTCCGCTGACCGACTCCGAAGTGTTCGGCTTCGCCCAAATCAACTCCGAGCATTGCCGCCACAAAATCTTCGGCGGTACGTTCATCATCGACGGTGTGGAGCAGGAATCCTCGCTCTTCCAGATGATCAAGAAGACCACACAGGAAAACCCCAACAAAATCATATCGGCCTACAAGGATAACGTGGCCTTTGCCGAAGGTCCCGTCATCGAGCAGTTCGCTCCCGCCGACCACTCCAAACCCGATTACTTCGAGGTGAAGGACATCAAGAGCGTCATCTCCCTGAAGGCCGAGACACATAACTTCCCCACCACCGTGGAACCCTTCAACGGCGCATCGACGGGTACGGGCGGTGAAATCCGCGACCGTATGGGCGGTGGAAAGGGTTCCTGGCCCATCGCAGGTACGGCCGTCTATATGACTTCCTACCCTCGCACAGAGGAAGGACGCGAGTGGGAAGAAATCCTGCCCGTGCGCAAATGGCTGTACCAGACACCCGAACAAATCCTCATCAAAGCGTCGAACGGTGCCAGCGACTTCGGCAACAAGTTCGGCCAGCCGCTCATCTGCGGTTCGGTGCTGACCTTCGAGCATAAAGAGAAAGAAGAAGTTTACGGCTACGACAAGGTCATCATGCTGGCCGGAGGCGTGGGTTACGGCACCCAGCGCGATTGCCTCAAAGGCAAACCCGAAGCAGGCAACAAGGTCGTCGTAATGGGTGGCGATAACTATCGCATTGGTTTGGGCGGCGGATCTGTATCCTCTGTCGATACGGGAAGATACAGTAGCGGCATCGAGCTGAACGCCGTGCAGCGCGCCAACGCCGAGATGCAGAAGCGTGCCTACAACGTGGTGCGCGCCCTCTGCGAAGAAGAGGTGAACCCCGTCGTTTCCATCCACGACCATGGCTCGGCCGGACACGTGAACTGCCTCAGCGAGCTGGTGGAAGAGTGTGGCGGACACATCTACATGAGCAAGCTGCCCATCGGCGACAAGACCCTCTCGGCCAAGGAAATCATTGCCAACGAGAGCCAGGAGCGCATGGGATTGCTCATCAAGGAGGAAGCCATCGAACACGTGCGCAAGATTGCCGAACGCGAACGCGCCCCGATGTACGTTGTGGGTGAAACGACCGGCGACCACCGCTTCTGCTTCGAGCAGGCCGACGGCGTACGTCCCTTCGACCTGGCCGTTGACCAGATGTTCGGCTCCTCACCCAAGACATATATGGTGGACAAGACCGTAGAGCGTCACTACGAAATGCCGACCTACGAGCTGTCCAAGCTTCATGAATACCTGGCCAACGTGCTCCAGCTGGAAGCCGTGGCCTGCAAGGACTGGCTGACCAACAAAGTGGACCGCTCCGTGACGGGCAAGATTGCCTGCCAGCAATGCGTAGGCGAGCTCCAGTTGCCGTTGAGCGATTGCGGCGTCGTGGCCCTCGACTACCGCGGCAAGGCAGGTATCGCCACTTCGCTGGGTCATGCTCCGCAAGCCGCGCTGGCCAATCCGGCCGCAGGCTCCGTGCTCTCCGTGAGCGAGGCGCTGACCAACCTCGTATGGGCACCGCTGGCCGAAGGGCTCGATAGCGTATCGCTCTCGGCCAACTGGATGTGGCCCTGCCGCTCGCAGGAGGGCGAGGATGCACGCCTCTACACGGCCGTCAAGGCATTGAGCGACTTCTGCTGCGCCCTGCAAATCAACGTGCCTACGGGCAAGGACTCTCTCTCCATGACGCAGAAATACCCCGACGGTAGCAAGGTCATCGCTCCGGGTACGGTCATCGTGTCGGCTGGCGGCGAGGTGAGCGACGTGAAGAAAGTGGTTTCGCCCGTGCTGGTGAACGACCACAAGACGACGCTCTACCACATCGACTTCAGCTTCGACAAGTTGCGCTTGGGCGGTTCGGCCTTCGCCCAGTCGCTGGGCAAGGTGGGCGACGACGTGCCTACCGTGCAGAACCCCGAATACTTCCGCGACGCCTTCCTGGCCGTTCAGGAGCTGGTGAACAAGGGCCTCATCCTGGCCGGACACGACATCTCGGCCGGCGGTCTCATCACCACCCTGCTCGAGATGTGCTTCTCGAACGTGGAGGGCGGTATGGAAATCAGCCTCGACAAAATCAAGGAAGACGACCTCATCAAGATATTCTTTGCCGAAAACCCGGGTATCGTCATCCAGGTGGCCGACAAGCACAAGGACGAAGTGAAGAAGATACTCGAAGACGCCGGCGTGGGCTTCGCGAAGATCGGCAAGCCCACCGACGAACGCCACATCCTCGTGGAGAAGGACGGTGCCACCTACCAGTTCGGCATCGACTACATGCGCGACGTGTGGTACTCCACTTCCTACCTGCTCGACCGCAAGCAGTCGATGAACGGTTGCGCCAAGAAGCGCTTCGAGAACTACAAGATGCAACCCATGGACCTGGCCTTCATGCCGGGCTTCACTGGCAAGCTCGCCCAATACGGCATCAGCCCCGACCGCCGTACGCCGAGCGGCATCCGCGCCGCCATCATCCGCGAGAAGGGTACGAACGGCGAACGCGAAATGGCATACTCGCTCTACCTGGCCGGCTTCGACGTGAAGGACGTCACGATGACCGACCTCGTGAGCGGACGCGAAACGCTGGAAGACGTCAACATGATTGTCTTCTGCGGCGGCTTCTCCAACTCCGACGTACTCGGCTCGGCCAAGGGCTGGGCAGGTGCCTTCCTCTTCAACCCCAAGGCCAAAGAGGCGCTCGACAAGTTCTATGCCCGCGAAGATACTCTTTCATTGGGCGTGTGCAACGGTTGCCAGCTGATGATGGAGCTCAACCTCATCAATCCCACCGACGAGAAGTGCGGACGCATGCTCCACAACGACTCGCACAAGTTCGAGAGCCGCTTCCTGGGCCTGACTATCCCGACCAACCGTAGCGTGATGTTCGGTTCGTTGAGCGGTAGCAAGCTGGGTATCTGGGTGGCTCACGGCGAAGGCAAGTTCTCCCTGCCCTACGACGAAGACCACTACAACATCGTGGCTAAATATACCTACGACGAGTATCCCGGCAACCCCAACGGTTCCGACTACTCCGTGGCAGGTATCGCCAGCCCCGACGGACGCCACCTGGCCATCATGCCCCACCTGGAGCGCGCCATCTTCCCCTGGCAGAACGCTTACTATCCGGCCGACCGCCTGCATCACGACGAGGTGACGCCGTGGATAGAAGCCTTCGTCAACGCCCGCAAGTGGGTGGAAGAGAAGACCCGATAAATATCCTCTACCCTCTCCATACAGACATGGATGAAACGGACCTCGACGGCCAAACGGCCGGATGTCTGTTTCATCCGTGTCTTTTCCCTTATTCAAAGCATTCGGTTTCCAAGGAAACAATATCGTGTCGGCTATGAGAAAAAAGATCCTGACTGCCCTTATCGCCATCCTGCTACCACTCATCGTCTGCCCGCAGACCTATAAATATATAGGTATGGAAGACGGATTGAGCAACCGGCAGGTGTATGCCATCGAAAAAGACCGGAAAGGCTACATGTGGTTCCTGACCCCCGAAGGCATCGACCGCTACAACGGAAAGGAGTTCAAACACTACAAGCTGATGGACGGCGAACAGGAACTCAACTCGGCCATCAACCTGAACTGGCTCTACCTGGATACCGACGGTGTGTTGTGGGAAATAGGCAAGAAGGGCCGCGTATTCCGCTACGAAAGCCAGCACGACCGTTTCCAACTGGTGTACAAGCTTCCCGAACAGACGGAAAAGGAACACAGTACACCCGTGAGCTATGGCTACGTGGACGAGAAAGGCCAGATATGGCTCTGCACCCGCAAGCAGATTTACCTGTATGACAGCCACAACAACCACACCCGGCACATCCGCAACCAGCTGGACGAAAACATCACCTGCATCCTGCAAACCGATACTGCACACTACTTCATCGGCACCGACCAGGGCATACACTATGCCGAACTGAAGGACAGTATCCTGCAACTGAACCCTTGCGACAAGCTCGACTCCCTGAACCTGCAGGTCAACGAACTCTACCTCGACAAGAACACCCGGAAAGTGTTCATCGGCACCTTCCTGAAAGGCATCTTTGTCTATGATCTGAACAGGCACCAGCTTCTGCAACTACAAACCGAGCTGACGGACATCACCATCAACTGCATACAGGAATTCGGAAAGAACACGATACTCATCGCCACCGACGGAGCCGGTGTCTATCGGTTGAACACCGACACCTACGAATGCGAACCCTACATCACGGCCGACTACAACCGCTACAACGCAATGAACGGCAACAGCATCACCGACCTTTACATCGACGACGAACAACGTATCTGGATGGCTAATTTCCCCATCGGCATCACCGTGCGCGACAACCGCTATGCCGATTTCCACTGGATCAAGCACTCTATCGGCAACCGCCAGTCGCTCGTGAACAACCGCGTCAATGCCGTCATCGAAGACCATGAAGGCGATTTGTGGTTTGCCACCGACAACGGCATCAGCCTCTACAACGACCGCCAGGGGCTATGGACCTCTTTCCTAAGCACTTTCGAAACCGGTGGACAAAACAAGAGCCACTCCTACATTTCTCTGTGCGAAGTGGCACCCGGCATCATCTGGGCAGGCGGATATTCGTCCGGCGTCTATCAGATAGACAAACGTAACCGTTCGGTGCAATTTTTCACACCGGCCTCGATGGGCAGTGCCGATATCCGTGCCGACAAATACATACGCGCCATCCTGAAGACAAGCGACGGGAAGATATGGGCAGGCGGCTATTATAACCTCAAAGAAATAGACTACGCACGCAGGCAGGTGCGCCTCATCGGCGGCCTGTCGGACATCACCGCCCTGACGGAGAACGACTCCACGCACCTGTGGGTGGGTACCGTCAACGGACTCTACCGCCTCGAGAAGCAAAGCGGCAAGGCCGAATATGTAGAGCTGCCCGTCGAGTCGCACTACATCTACTCCCTCTACCAGTCGGCCGACCAGAAGCTATACATCGGCACCAACAACACGGGCTTGCTCATATACGACCTGGAGGAGAAACAGTTCTACCACTTCGACAAGGACAACAGCTCGCTCATCTCCAACAACATCTATTGCATCCTGCCCGACGGCGAAGGAGGCATCTTCCTGAGTACTGAAAGTACACTGACCACATTCGACCCGCATAGCAAGACCTTCCACAACTGGACGAAGGAGCAGGGCCTGAAGGCCGAACACTTCAACGCTTCGGCAGGTACCCTCAGACGCAACGGCCAGCTGGTCTTCGGAAGTACCGACGGCGCCATCGAGTTCGACAAGAACATGGTGCTGCCCGACCATTACACCACCAAGATGGTGTTCAGCGACTTCAAGGTGCTCTACGAAACCGTTTATCCCGGCGACAAGCACTCACCATTGACTACTAATATTGACGACATCGGTCTGCTCCGCCTGAAGTACGACCAAAATATTTTCTCCCTGCAAGTGTCGTCCATCAACTACGACTATCCTTCGCTGGTGCTCTACTCCTGGAAGCTGGAAGGCTTCTACGATAAATGGAGCCAGCCAAGCCGTGACAACATTATCAGCTTCACCAACCTGAGTCCAGGTAAATATACCTTGCGCGTGCGGGCCATCTCCAATGAGAATCACAACACGGTGCTCGAGGAGCGGAGTCTGCCCATCGTCATCGACAAGCCCCTTTGGTTCAGTTGGTGGGCATGGTTACTCTATATACTTTTCACCCTGAGTGCCATCGGTATTGCCTTGCGCATTTATCTCCTACGCAAGCAGAAGCGGGAGTCGAATGAGAAAATACGTTTCTTCATCAACACCGCCCACGATATCCGCACACCGCTCACCCTCATCAAAGCACCGCTGGAAGACCTGGCCAACCACGAACAACTGAGCGAGAGCGGACGGAATAACATCCACACCGCCTTGCGCAACGTACACGTTCTTCTGCGCCTCACCACCAACCTCATCAACTTTGAACGGGCCGACACGTACGGAAGTAAGCTCCGTGTAGCCGAATACGAACTGGGGACCTACTTGGAAGAGACCCTTAACATCTTCCGCGAATACGCCAAAGTGAAGCGCATTACCCTGACCTACAAAAAGAACTTCGACTACCTCAATGTGTGGATAGACAAGGACAAGATGGATTCCATCTTGAAGAACCTCTTGTCCAACGCCTTGAAATATACCGCCGAAGAAGGAAGCGTCGTGCTCGAAGCCACAGAGACGGCCGAACAATGGACAATCGAAGTGAAGGATACGGGCATCGGAGTGCCTGCCGCCGAACAACGGAAACTCTTCCGCATGCACTTCCGCGGGAGCAATGCCATCAATGCCAAGATTACCGGAAGCGGTATTGGCTTGTTATTGGTGTGGAAGCTTGTCAGACTACACAAGGGAAAACTAAGTTTCAACAGTACCGAAGGACAAGGCTCCACGGTTCGCGTCAGCTTCCCCAAGAACCGGAAATATTATCGTAAGGCCGACTTTGTGACTCCCCTGCCCAACCGGGAAACGGAGTTGCCACCCGTCAAGTTTGAAGACAAGACGGAAGAACGTCCAAAGACAGGCCTCTCTGCCGAGAGAACACCACAACCGTCGCCAAGCTCCACCCACGAAAAGATACTGGTGGTAGAAGACAACGACGAACTGAGAGACTATTTGAAAAATACCCTTTCCGACGAATATGCCGTGCAAACCTGCAACAACGGCAGGCAAGCCCTCGAAATGGTGAAGGACTATGCACCCGATATCATCATCTCGGACATCATGATGCCCGAAATGCGTGGAGACGAATTGTGCCGTACCCTAAAGAAAGACATCAACACGTCGCACATCCCCATCATCCTGCTCACGGCCCTAAATACCGAGCGGAGCATCATTGAGGGATTGCAGACAGGGGCCGACGACTATCTTGTAAAGCCCTTCAACGTAGGTATTTTGCGTGCCACCATCGCCAATTTGCTACAAAACAGACGCTTGTTGCGGAGCAAATACACGACTCTTACATTGGAAGATGAAAAGTCTGATACCAGTTGCAACAATTGCGCAAACGACCTTGACTGGAAGTTTATCAGTACCGTAACCCGCTACGTAGAAGACAACCTTGACAAGACGGATTTCAACGTGGACAGCCTCTGCGCCCTGATGAACATGAGCCGCACCAGCTTCTACAACAAGTTGAAGGCACTGACCGACCAGGCGCCTGCCGACTACATCCGCATCATCCGCCTGAAGCGTGCCGCCCAGTTACTCAGGGAAAAACAATACAACATCACGGAAATATCCGAAATGACCGGCTTCAACGACGTGAAGTATTTCCGCGAAGTCTTCAAGAAGTATTATAAGGTGAGTCCCAGTCAATATGCCAAAGGCGAGGACGGAGCATCCAATGAAAAGAACATAGAAGAACAACAATGAACATTTATCTGGAAGCATTCTCCATCTTCTTCAAGATAGGAGCCTTTACCATCGGGGGAGGCTATGCCATGGTACCTCTCATCGAAAACGAGATTGTGACGAAACGCAACTGGATTGCCAAGGACGACTTCATCGATCTGCTGGCCATCGCCCAGTCGTCGCCCGGCATCCTGGCCGTCAACATCTCCATCTTCATCGGCTACCGCCTGCGCGGCATCCGCGGAAGTATCATCACGGCACTGGGTACCATCCTGCCCTCGTTTCTCATCATTCTGGCCATCGCCCTCTTCTTCCACAACTTCAAGGAGAACACCGTGGTGGAGCGCATCTTCAAGGGCATCCGTCCGGCCGTCGTGGCCCTCATTGCCGCACCCACGTTCAGCATGGGCAAGTCGGCGCGTATCAACCGCTACAATTTATGGATACCCGTCGTGTCGGCCCTACTCATCTGGATCCTCGGCTTCTCGCCCATCTGGATCATCATCGCCGCGGGTATGGGAGGCTACGCATGGGGAAAATACAAAAGCCGCACAAGCGGACAACACCAATAACCAACCTTTAAAAAATACATCGGAGTTATGATTTATCTTCAATTATTCTATACGTTCTTCAAAATCGGATTGTTCGGATTCGGAGGCGGCTATGCCATGCTCTCCATGATACAGGGTGAAGTCGTGACGCGCTACGAGTGGTTGACGCCGCAGGAGTTTACCGACATCGTGGCCATCAGCCAGATGACCCCCGGCCCCATCGGCATCAACTCGGCCACCTACGTGGGCTTCACGGCCACGGGCAGTGTGTGGGGCTCCATCATCGCGACTTTTGCCGTCGTACTTCCTTCGTTCATCCTGATGCTCACCATCAGCAAGTTCTTCCTGAAGTATCAGAAACATCCGGCCGTAGAGGCCATATTTGCCGGCCTTCGTCCTGCGGTAGTGGGCTTGCTTGCCTCGGCCGCCCTGGTGTTGATGAACGCCGAAAACTTCGGTTCGCCTACCGAGGACACGCGTTCGTTCATCATCAGTTGCATCATCTTCCTCGTGGCCTTCGTAGGTACCAGGAAATACAAATTGAACCCCATCGGCATGATTGTGGCTTGCGGGGTAGCAGGGCTTATACTTTATTAGGTATAAGGTCTTAGGTATCAAGTCTTGGATATGGAAAAAAATATAAGGTACCAAGCGGATCACCCCACTTAATACCTTACACCTAATACCCTCATACTTTATACCTAAAGCTTGATCTTTTTCTTCACCGACTTCGACTCATTGTGCAGGCGGTCGAGAGCAGTCACCACGTAGCAATACTTCGTCTTGCCGTCTTCGTAGGGCAACTTATACCACGGCTGGTGGGTGATGGCAACGATGTGCGACGGGTCGTCGATATTCACATCTTCCTTGTCGGCAAAGCGATAAACTACGTAGCGAACGGCACGGTCCATCTCGTCCTTATACTTGGGCGCCGTCCAGAAAAGGATGTAGCCGTCTTCCGTCCACACGGGCTTCAGCTTGCGCACCTTGCCGGGAGCCTTGTTGTCCATAAAGTCGAACACGGGCGGCAGAGCAGGATATTTGTGATACTCGGCTATCAAGGCGTCACGATACTTGCCCGCATTCTCCACTACCGCGCCGGCATACCACTGACAACTTCCGCCAATCGTCTGATAGGAACGTTGCAGGGCCATCTTGGCGGGCAGCTGGTTGATGTCAGGATTCTTGGGATCGGCATTCTGAACGGAATTCATCACCGACTGGCCGATGAAAAGCGGACGCCCCTCACTATGCTTGGCCCACCAGTCAATAAGTACGGCATAGTCGGCCGCCGGATGGCCTATCTGCCAATATAATTGGGGTATGTTATAGTCAATCCAACCCTCGCGTGCCCAAAGCAACACGTCGGCATAGAGATCGTCATAGTTTTGCAGACTACGAGTCTTGCTTCCCAGAGGGTCAGTTGACTGGTTACGATAGATGGCGAAGGGCGACACCCCAAACTTGACCCAAGGCTTCAAGCCGCGCACCGTTTCGTGTATCTTACGGATAAGCAGGTTGACATTATCACGTCTCCAGTCGCCGATATTGTCGAATCCGCCTCCATAGCGGGCAAAACTGGCCGAGTCAGGAAACGCCACCCCCTTGATGGGATAAGGATAAAAATAGTCATCCATGTGAATGGCATCGACGTCATAACGCGATACAATGTCGCTCACCACCTGGCAGATGTAATCACGGCTCTGCGGCAGTGCAGGGTCGAAGAAAAGCTGATTACCATAGGTGAGGAACCACTCGGGATGACGGTTATAGATATGTTGCGGCGTCAGTTGACTGGCCAACGATGTCTTCACCCGATAAGGGTTGATCCAGGCATGAAACTCCATGCAACGCTTATGACACTCGTCAATCATGAACTGCATCGGGTCCCAATAGGGTTGGGGAGCCTGCCCCTGTACGCCCGTCAGATGCCGGCTCCAAGGCTCCAGCTTCGATGCATAAAAAGCGTCTGCCTCAGGGCGCACCTGAAAGATAATGGCGTTGATACCAGCCTCCTGTAAGGAGTTGAGCTGACTGATGAGGGTATCCTGCATCTTTTCAGCAGACATACCTTTGAACTGCCCGTTCACCGTCTGAATCCAGGCCGCACGAAATTCACGTTTGGGATAGCGCGGTTGACTTAACTCCTGCGCCCATACAGCGCACGATGCCAGCAACAACATCCACAAGAATAAGTTTTTCAGTTTCATTGTTTTCATCTGTTTTCTAGTAAATTGTCGCAAAGATAATGCAAACCAAGAAACATGCAAAAATGAGACAATGATTTACCTCAAAAAAACTATGTTTTAAACGATAAAAAGCAATGTTTTGTCACCCGGAAAGCATTGCTTTCCCAGCAAGCTGACGGTCTTTTCGGAAAAAGGGATAGGCAGACGCCCAACAAAATGCAGGCAAAAATTGTGGGTTGCATTGATTTTCCGTAAGTTTGCATCCTAAAGCGAAAAGCAATGAGCGAAACAAAATCCATCCTCATAAAAGGCGCCCGCGTCAACAACCTGAAGAACATCGACGTGGAGATACCGCGCAACAAGCTGGTGGTCATCACCGGCCTGTCGGGTTCGGGCAAGTCATCACTGGCCTTCGACACCCTCTATGCCGAGGGGCAACGCCGCTACGTGGAAAGCCTCAGCAGCTACGCCCGCCAGTTTCTGGGGCGCATGAGCAAACCGGAGTGCGACTACATCAAGGGCATCCCGCCCGCCATCGCCATCGAGCAGAAGGTGAGCAGCCGCAACCCGCGCTCCACCGTGGGCACCTCAACCGAAATCTACGAATACCTGCGCCTGCTCTATGCCCGCATCGGACGAACATTCAGCCCCGTCAGCGGACAGGAGGTGAAGAAACATTCAGTGGAAGACATCGTGAACTGTACGAAGGAACACCCCGAAGGTACCCGCTTCACCGTCTTGGCTCCCCTGCTACTGCCCCAAGGGCGCAGCTTGCAGGAGCAACTCGACATTGACCGCAAACAGGGCTTCACCCGCCTGGAAGTGAACGGCCAGATGGTGCGCATCGACGAATACGTCCCCCACGAAGGCGACACCCTCTTCCTGCTGATTGACCGCTTGACGGTTTCGTCCGAAAAGGATGCCGTCAGCCGCCTGACCGACTCCATCGAGACGGCCATGTACGAGGGCGACGGTGCCTGCCTGCTACGTTTCTACCAGGCAGACGGCTCGACGTGTCTCTACCGCTTCAGCACCAAGTTCGAGGCCGACGGCATCACCTTCGAGGAACCCAACGACCAAATGTTCTCCTTCAACTCGCCCGTAGGCGCCTGCCCCGAATGCGAGGGTTTCGGACGTGTCATCGGCATCGACGAGCACCTGGTGGTGCCCAACCGCGCCCTGTCCGTTTACGACGGAGCCGTGATGTGCTGGCGCGGCGAAAAGATGGGCGAATGGCGCGACATGGTCATCCGTGGTGCCGAAAAGGCAGGTTTCCCCATCTTCACCCCCTACTACGAGCTGACCGACGAACAACGTCGGATGTTGTGGGAAGGCACACCCTACTTTGAAGGCATCAACGCCTTCTTCCGCATGTTGCAGGAGAACCAATACAAGATACAATACCGCGTGATGCTAGCCCGTTACCGCGGAAAGACAACCTGCCCGCGATGCCACGGCACGCGCCTGAAGCCCGAAGCCGGCTACGTAAAAGTAGGCGGACGCAGCATCTCCGAGCTTGTGGAGCTACCCGTCACAGACCTGAAGGAATTCTTCGACCACCTGAAGCTGACCGACCACGAGATGCACATCGCCAGCCGCATCCTGGCGGAAATAAACAGCCGCATCCGTTTCCTGGTCGATGTAGGCTTGGGCTACCTGACCATGAACCGTCTGAGCAACTCCCTGTCGGGTGGTGAAAGCCAGCGTATCAACCTGGCCACCTCGCTGGGCAGCAGCCTTGTGGGAAGCCTCTACATTCTGGACGAACCCAGCATCGGCCTCCATAGCCGCGACACAGACAGATTGATACACGTCCTGCGCCAACTCCAGCAACTGGGCAACACCGTTGTCGTAGTGGAGCACGACGAAGAAATCATCCGTGCTGCCGACTACATCATCGACATCGGCCCAAAAGCCGGACGCCTGGGAGGCGAAGTGGTGTATCAGGGCGACATGAAGGACCTCCAGAAGCACAGCAACAGCTACACCGTGCGCTACCTGCTGGGCGAGGAAACCATCCCCGTGCCCACGCAACACCGCCCGTGGAACAACTATATCGAAATAAAAGGTGCACGCGAAAATAACCTGAAAGGCATCGACGTGCGCTTCCCCCTGAACGTGATGACAGTGGTGACAGGCGTCAGCGGCTCGGGCAAGAGTACGCTGGTGCGCGACATCTTCTACCATGCCCTGAAACGCGAGCTGGACGAGTGCAGCGACCGCCCGGGCGAATTCATCAGTATCGGAGGCGACCTGAAGAACCTGCGCAACGTGGAGTTTATCGACCAGAACCCCATCGGCAAGTCGTCGCGAAGCAATCCCGTGACCTACCTCAAGGCCTACGACGAAATACGCAAGCTCTATGCCGACCAGCCGCTGGCCAAGCAGATGGGCTACACCCCCGGCTACTTCAGCTTCAATAGCGAAGGAGGCCGTTGCGAAGAATGCAAGGGCGAAGGCACCATCACCGTGGAGATGCAGTTCATGGCCGACCTGGTGCTGGAGTGTGAGTCGTGCCACGGCAAGCGCTTCAAGCCCGATACGCTGGAAGTACGCTTCCACGACGCCAGCATCTACGACGTACTGGAGATGACCGTTAACCAAGCCATCGACTTTTTCAGCCAGCACGGACAAAAGAAAATCGTCAAGAAGCTCACTCCGCTACAAGACGTAGGCCTGGGCTACATCAAGCTGGGACAATCCTCGTCCACCCTCTCGGGCGGCGAGAACCAGCGCGTCAAGCTGGCCTACTACCTGAGCCTTGAGAAAACCGACCCGACCCTCTTCATCTTCGACGAGCCTACAACCGGCCTCCATTTCCACGACATCCGCAAACTGCTCGAAGCCTTCGATGCCCTCATCCTCCGTGGACACAGCATCGTCATCATCGAACACAACCTGGATGTCATCAAGTGTGCCGACTACGTGATAGACCTCGGCCCCGAAGGAGGTGACCGCGGCGGCAACCTGGTCGTGACAGGTACACCCGAAGAAGTGGCCGCCTGCGCCGCCAGCTATACGGGCCAGTTCCTGAAAGAGAAGTTACATCAAGCCGACTCCTGACCATGCAGACGCCTGCCATCATCCTGACTATCGCCGGCTCCGACCCCTCGGGAGGGGCAGGCATACAGGCCGACATCAAAACCATCTCGGCCTTGGGAGGCTATGCGGCGGCAGCCATCACGGCCGTCACCGTGCAAAATACGCGCGGTGTCACGGCCGTTGACTACCTGCCCGCTCCGCTCGTGGCCGCTCAGACAGAAGCTGTGCTCGACGACCTCCACCCTGCCGCCGTCAAAATCGGCATGACCGGACGGGCCGATATCATACGGGATCTGGCCTCCTGCCTGCGCAAGCACCCCAACACACCTGTCGTGCTCGACCCTGTGATGCTATCGAGTAGCGGCCATCCGCTGATGGAGTCAGATGCCGTCGAAGCCCTCTGCTCCGATTTGTTTCCCCATTGTCGCCTGGTGACGCCCAACCTGCACGAAGCTGCTTTCCTATTGGGAAGCCCCCTACATACCCCCCAAGAGATGGAGCAAGCCGCCGCCGAGCTGTATGGCCGCTACGGATGCGCCTTCCTTCTGAAGGGCGGCCATCTGGAGGGCGACCGCATGACGGATATCCTCTTCGATGGGCAGATACATCGTTTCAGCAGCCCTCGCATCGACACGGGCAATCTGCACGGTACGGGCTGTACCCTCTCGTCCGCCATCGCCACCCTGCTGGGACAAGGGCACACCTTACCCGAAGCCGTATGCCTGGGCAAAGCCTATATGGACAAAGCTATCGAGGCCGCCCGCGAATGGCGGATAGGCAGCGGATACGGTCCTTTGTGCCACTTTCCTCCCGCCTTCAAATCCGAATAAACAGCCATGCAGATCATCGTACTCACCTCCCCCGACTTTCTGCCCGACGAGGTCCAGGCTCTGACAGCTCTCCTCGCCCACGGCCTCGACCGCCTGCACCTGCGCAAGCCCGATTGTACAGAAGCACAGCTCGAAGCTCTCATCCGCCAGTTACCTGCCCAATATTACGACCGTATCAGCCTGCACGACCATTTCTCCTTGCAGGCACGCTACCGTCTGGGCGGCATCCACCTGAACGGACGCAATCCCCATGCCCCCGAAGGCTTCCAAGGTATTGTGAGCCGCTCCTGCCATTCGCTTGAAGAGGTGGCCCACTACGCCCCGCTGGCCGATTATCACTTTCTGAGCCCCATCTTCGACAGCATCTCCAAGCAGGGTTACCGTTCGGGATTCGATATGGCACAGCTCCGTCAGGCTGCCCTCGAAGGTATTGTCACCCGTAAGACCATCGCCCTGGGCGGTGTGTCGGCTGACAAGCTCCGCCAGCTCCACGACATCGGCTTCGGAGGCGCCGCCTTCCTGGGCGACATCTGGCGCGGCTACCGCTCGGCCGACGACCTTCCCGCTCTGCTGACCCATTTCAACAAACTGATGCGGGTTTGCAGGGAGACGGAGAACGCATAATCCCAACCGACAGAAGGAAGCGCCCGGACAGCTTGCCAAGAAGCACTTCCAGGAGCACTCATGAAGTGCTTTGTCACGTCCTCATGAAGTGCTTCGTCGCACCCTCACGAAACACCGTGTCACACCTTCATGAAGCACCGTGTTGCATCCCCACGAAGCACTTCGTCATCATTCCATCCCTTTCAGGCATAAAAAAACAGGAAACACACCATTGTTGACGGTGCATTTCCTGTCTAAATATCTACTTCTGCGAAGCCTTGTCCTTACTTCTTCAGGCGGGCGATGATTTCATCAGCCACCTTCTTGCCGGACATCAGCATACCGCCGAAGATAGGTCCCATACGCGGAGTACCCGATACGGCCGATGCAGCCATACCACAAACGTAAAGGCCGGGATAAATCTCCTTCGTACCGTTCACCACTTCCTCTTCACCAGCCACAACGTCCAGCGAACGTTCGCCGATGACGGCACCTGTCTCAGTGGCCAGGCGGATACCGTTCTTGCGGGCTACGGTGGCGGCAATCTCGCTGTCGTGGCCGGTTCCGTCAATGACTACCTTGGCCAGGATGTTCAGCGGGTCCACATGCAGACCTTCACGGAGCACGGGTGTCCAGTTGACTACTACACCGCTTACCTGATTGTTCTTGAAGATAACATCCTCCACCGAGTAGCAGTTGAAGATGGTGGCACCGGCATGAACGGCGTGATAGAGCAGTGAAGAGGTGCTCTCAACCGAGTCCATGACATACAACCCGTCGGCGAAAGGTGCGTGGTTGATTTCAAACTCGCGTACGATGTCCATGGCTTCTTCCTGGATGACAATCTGGTTGAACATCATGGCGCCACCCCACATGCCGCCGCCGGGAGCCAGCTTGCGGTCAAACTGGGCTACCTTCAAGCCGGCCTTGGCCAGGAAGTAGGCAGCCACGATACCCGAAGGACCACCGCCCACGATGGCTACATCGAGGTCGAGGTTTTTCTCCAACTTCTCGAAATAGGTACTGATGATACCTTGTGATACTTTTGTCTCAATCATTTTCGTTTAAAATATTAATGTTATCAATCATTTGTTTCTCTAGCAATCTCAGTCCTTCTCCACCGTCTCTTGTTCGGTATAGTCGCAATCGGCCAACCGCTGGCTGATGCGCATGGCGCAGAAATGGGGACCACACATGGTACAATACTTGCCGTTCAGGTGATTGGCTTCCTTATAGTATTGTAGCGCCCGTTCGGGATCGAGGCTCAGGTTGAACTGGTCTTTCCAGCGGAACTCGTAGCGGGCCTTACTCAGGGCATTGTCGCGTACCTCGGCGCCGGGATGCCCTTTAGCCAGGTCGGCAGCATGGGCGGCTATCTTGTAGGTCACCACGCCCACACGCACGTCTTCCTTCTGCGGCAGAGCCAAGTGTTCCTTCGGCGTGACATAGCAGAGCATAGCCGTGCCATACCAGCCTATCTGCGCGGCTCCGATGGCACTGGTGATGTGGTCGTAGCCGGGAGCAATATCCGTCACGATGGGGCCCAGGGTATAGAAAGGTGCCTCGTGACACTTTTCTATCTGACGGTCCATATTTTCGCGTATCTTGTGCATGGGCACATGGCCGGGACCTTCGATGAAGGCTTGTACGTTCTTCGCCCAAGCACGCTCCACCAACTCACCCATCGTGTCGAGTTCGGCAAACTGGGCACGGTCGTTAGCGTCGTAGATGGCACCCGGACGAAGACCGTCGCCCAATGACAGGGCCACGTCGTACTGGGCACAGATGTCGCAGATGTCGTCAAAATGTTCGTAGAGGAAGCTTTCTTTCTGATGCACCTTGCACCACTGAGAGATAATGCTTCCACCACGGCTCACCATGCCACAGAGACGCTCGTTGGCGTAATGAATGTTCTTCAGACGAATGCCACAATGGATAGTGAAATAGTCCACGCCTTGCTCGCATTGTTCGATAAGTGTATCACGGAACAGTTCCCACGTCAGGTCTTCGGCCTTTCCCTTGACTTTCTCCATTGCCTGATACATAGGCACGGTACCTACGGGCACGGGGCAGTTGCGGATAATCCACTCGCGCGTCTCGTGGATATTCTCGCCCGTAGAGAGGTCCATCAGCGTGTCTCCTCCCCACTTACAGCTCCAGATGGCCTTCTCCACTTCCTCCTCGATGGTGGAAGTAGTAGCGGAGTTTCCAATATTGGTATTGATTTTCACCAGGAAGCGGGTACCGATAATCATCGGCTCAGCCTCGGGATGGTTGATATTGGCAGGCAAAGCGGCACGCCCGGCAGCTATCTCCTGACGCACGAACTCAGGGGTGATGTAGGACTCGATGCCCAGCTCGCGGTTGTTCATGTTCTCGCGGATAGCCACGTACTCCATCTCGGGCGTGATGATGCCCTGCTTGGCGTAGTACATCTGCGACACCTGGCAACCCTTCTTCGCCCGATAAGGCAGGCGGATGTGCTCGAAGCGCAGGTGGTCAAGGCTTTTGTCGGCCAGACGCGCACGACCATATTCCGAAGATATTTCAGGAAGCATCTCCACGTCGCGGCTGCGTATCCACTCCTCGCGCAGGCGCGGCAGGCCTTTGCGCAAGTCTATCGTCACGTTGGGATCGCTATAGGCGCCACTGGTGTCGTACACATAGACAGGTGCATTATCTCGTCTCACCTGACGGCCGTCTTCGATGGTAACGGTAGGTGTCAGCTTCACACGCCGCATACCCACCCGTACATCGGGATGGATTTCGCCCTTCAGATAGACTTTCTCCGAGTCGGGATAAGTTATTTGAATGTTGTCCTTCATAAAATTACAGGGTTATTTTTGGGTTAGTTCTATAATTCGCTTCATTTCGTCCACAGGATCCTGTGCACGCAGGATGCTTCCGCTCAGGGCGATGCCGTTCAGTCCCGCAGCCTTCAGGTCGGCAATATCGTCCGCCCCGATGCCTCCGATGCCCACAACAGGCAGGTTGATCCCCCATTCCTCCATTTGCAACAGGATGTTACGATAACCTTCCAGGCCGAGAATGGGCGCCAGATTCTTCTTGGTCGTAGTGTAGCGGAAAGGCCCACATCCGATATAATCGGCTCCCGCACGATGGAGGCGCTGCACGTCGTCGAAGGTATTGGCCGTGCCGCCGATGATGAACTCAGGTCCCAGATAAGCCCGTGCCTCATCGACAGGCATATCAAGTTTACCTAAATGGACACCATCCGTATGAAGACGCTTTACCAACTCCACACGGTCGTCCAGCACGAAGTAGGCACCAAAATCGCGGCACAAAGTCTGTACTTCCCGTGCCACGGGTTCCACTTCCTCGTCCGTCGCGTCCTTCATTCGCAGCTGTATCCAGCGGCATCCTCCCTCGAGCGCGATGCGGGCAGACTCGAGGTAACTGATGGTTTCGGTGTAATGGGTAATGAACTGTACTTGAAACATATCACTCCTTTCTGTGGTTGAATATCAAAAAGAAAACAGAACAGGAGCATCCGTACAGATACTTTGGATGGAAAGAATAATAATAAAAAAGTACACTCAAAAAAATCCCTACGCCGGCATGATCCGTATCAGGTTCATTGGGTATAATCTCAGCCATTGCATTCGCACAAGGCACCCCCTTTTCTGAAATCCGAGGCAAATAAAGGAATAAAAAACGGAATATCAAAGGAGAACGACCTCTTTTTAGGAAATTATTATCCGTATAAACAAAAAGAGGGCGCATCCAGCAAGACGCGCCCATCCCTATTTGTATCTTTTATCAGAAATAGAATCCGAAGCCGACCTTCAGTCCTAATTCGGAACGGTCTTTGTTGATATCCCAATAGACAGCCGGTTCAATGGTCACTGTCTTTGAAAGGAAAAATGCATAACCCGCTTCAAGGCCAAAACCGACAAGGGTACGTTTGTCATGTGTCCATACATGATGGTTCATATTGACATCGGCACCCAAATACACACCTACTGCATCGAAATAGTAACGTCCACCGACACCCAGAATGTATTTATCGGAACCTCCGCCCTGCCATTCGGCACCGGCACGCAACAGCAAAGCCACATTGTCCATCACAAAAGCACCTCCATTGGCTTCGATTCCAAAATGAGCTTTCTCCGTATCCGTATTATAAGACAAGTTCAAACCCGTCACAGACGGATTGACAAACCATTTTCCTTTCTCAAACTGTGCCTGAGCCGCCAGCGTCACCAACAGCAGGCCAAACATAAACATTATTTTCTTCATCTTTCAAACGTATTAATGAATTGCTTTGCAAATGTAACCAAAAATCAGAGACATGCAACCTGTCGGACAAAAAACTTCACTATTTGCGTGCTTTGCCCCGTTGCTTCCCCCAGCCTTTTTCGGCCGAAAGGCGCGGCCTTTCTCTTAAAAACGTTCATGTTTCATATAATCATGACAAAAAAGCAAGTGGGTTTAACACAGATGTTCAACAACATCGTTTTGAACCTACTCAACAGAGTAATTTTATTACACACAAACACAGACATACGCAGAAAACAGATATAAGGCGAAGAAGAACAGGGTTCAATCCCAAAGGCGGTATGTTTCAAACATTCGGGGTCTATGTTTCAAACATTCCCCCTCTATGTTTCAAACATCCCCTAAGAGACCTTTTATAAATTCCATATACCTGCCTGAACAAAAAAAGGAGAAAACGGTATGTTTATTTTACAAACACGCCGTTTTCTCCTTCTATGGCATCAACAAGCAACCGTTATTTCTTCATCCGTTCCTTCTTCCGTAGCACAAGCCACAGCAACAGAACGATGACATACGAAGCAACAACGGTAAGATACTTCTCCGTCACACTGATTTCGGTATTACGCGGCAGGAAATAGGCCGCGGTAGCTGTGATGTAAATCAGCAACGCCAAACTCAGGGCCGACGATTTCTTCAGTTTTTTCATATCTTTTCCGTTATCAGATTCTTGTAATCCGTCTAGCTTTCTTCTTCCATATGCCAAACCAGACGAGAGCCACCAATGCGGCTCCAGCAGCTATCGGGCAGGCATATTGCAGACCCAAGTCGAGGCCTCCCTTGGGTTCGACACAGATGTAGGACGTACATACCGCCGTCATCAGCAGGGCGGGCAGCAGTGCCACCAGGAAGCTCAGGCCCCTGCGTTCGCGCGCCAGCCATACCGTCACCGCCCAAAGGGTGAAGACAGACAGCGTCTGGTTGGCCCAGGCAAAGTACCGCCATATCAGCTGGAAGCCGTCGGCATCGCGCAAACTGTAAACCAGCAGGGCAGCCGCAGCCACAAACATGGGGATACAGATGTACAGACGGCTCCGCATGGACTTCTGCTCCATCCGCAGGAAGTCGGCCACAATGAGGCGCGCCGAACGGAAAGCCGTGTCGCCGCTCGTGATGGGAGCAGCCACCACACCGAGTATGGCCAATATGCCGCCTACCTCTCCCAACCAGCTCTTGCTGATATCGAACACCACAACCGAGGCATCACTGATGCCCATCCCGTTCTCATGGAAGAAATAAGTGGCCACCGTCGCCCATATCAGGGCTACGATGCCCTCGGTAATCATGGCGCCGTAAAACACAGGACGTCCGTGACGCTCGCTGGTCATGCAACGGGCCATGAGAGGACTCTGCGTGGCATGGAAGCCCGAAATGGCTCCGCAGGCTATGGTAATGAACATCATCGGGAAGATGGGACTCGTCTCAGCCTTGGGATGTGTGTTGTTCATTCCGTCCCACAACTCGGGCAAAGCGGGATGATGAACATAAAGCATCACCAGAATGCCCAGCGCCATGAAGATGAGCGCCACGGCAAAGAGCGGATAAATCTTGCCGATAATCTTGTCAACAGGCAGCAGCGTAGCCAGG
>DXAV01000001.1 GCA_019116805.1 Candidatus Bacteroides merdavium
GTTTAAACTTTGCTAATTTGGTAACATGCGGACATTCATAAAATCTTTTTCATATTATTCTATAGTTAAGTTTATTGAACATATTTGTCCGATACCTTTTTAGAGGGAACGTCCTTTGAACACACTGCTCTTTTCAATCGGCACGATGACTCCGTTAAGCGTTATGCGATTGGAGTTGAAGTTGGGAATGATATTGACCGTAGCTTTGTTACTTCCTTCGTAGAGCGTAATATCCACGCGAGCCGAAATGCCTGTACCCATCACATTGATGGAAAGTGAGATGTTCCCTTTTTTATCTTTTTTCAGTTCATAATTTGAGAAACTGCCTTCCACGGTTACTCCTCCAAGACCGTTAGGACCACTGACTGGGATGTTGAAAGCAGTCTGTACGACGGCATGATCATCCTTTACTGAAACGAAATTGGTATTGGACGTTACATATGCTGTTTGTCCGTGCTTGAATATCACTTGGTCGGCTTCCAGTGTGAAAGCACGATTGTTAAGAGCCTCTTCTGCCTCATCGTGCAGAAAGTTGTCCATACGTTCCTGCAAGGCTTTCTTTTCGGCCTTTGTCAGTTCCTTTTCTTCTTGTGCTGCGGCGCTCCCTGCCAGCATGAGCAGGAACATCGCCATCATCCATGTCAAATTCTTCATCGTTTATCTTATTTTTTATCGGGCAACATTACCCAATCTTTATTATTAAAACAAAATCTATACCTTTTTACTGCTTGTACTTTGACTAATAAAGCTTAAGTGGAACTATTTTTATCCTTTGTTTAAGCATATCAAGATTTCTTTGTTTTATGGGAATAAAGATAATGGATAATCACTATTGCAATCATGAAAATACGACTGAAGTGCAAAAATAAACTGCCAAAGTGACGGTTAGAAATGATGGCATAAAAATAGCCAGCTTTGCATAAATAATGCAAGGCTGGCTTTCCTACTAATTCTTTTTATTATATTCTCTTATTTAATGCCCAGCTTGGCCTTGATTTCTGCAGGTATGGCATCCTTATGTACCAGGATGTTCATCGTCTTGTAGGCAACGAAAGCTTTCGATGCATACCAGATGCCTTTGTACTTGCCGCTCAGACCCCAGGAGTTCTTCACCATGAAGTATTCCTTGCCCGTCTGGTCTTTGGCGATGCCGTAGATTACCATGCCGTGGTCATCGGTCGTCTCCCAGTTGTCGAAGGCCGTCTGGCGCATTTCCTGCGTCACTTCCACTTCGGGCAAGGGGCGTGAAGTCAGTTCCTTGCGCTTGTCCGTAGCGGTCATGCCTGTCCAGCGGGCCATGTCGCTACCTGTCAGCTCGGCACCGCGGGCTGCGTCGGGCATCACGGCGATACCGTCGCGTGTAAAGCCCTGCTCGCTCACGTCACTGCCCCATGCGAAGGTGTAGCCGGTGCGGATGGCGTTGTCCATCACGGCCATCAGCTCGTCGATGGGCAGGTTGTAGGACAGGCCGTTGCGCCAGTTGTCCTGAATCTCGATGGAGAACTGGGTGTAGAACGGATGGTGCGTGTACGAGGTCAGTGAAACATAGTCGTCGGGGTTGATGCCCAGACTGGCTGCAAAGCTCTTCGGAGTGTACTCCGTACCCTCGTAAGTGAACTTCTCGGGACATTTGCCCAGATAGGTGTCATAGATGGCGCTGATGCCGTTCTTCCATACGGGAGTCAGCTTGCTGAATCCGCCCTTGCCGATGGCTCTTACATAGGCGCCGGCCACGGCATCCAGTTCGTTGTGTACAGGCAGCGTGTCGCCGTACATGATGCCCGGCATGGCTTCCTGCGGTACGAGACCGTAGTGCTTCATGCAGTACATGATGTCGTAGAAGCTTCCGCCCGGCGAGAAGGAAGCGTCGCCGTGGTAGCGCACGTAGTTGACGGCACGGTCTACCATCGTGTGGTGTACGACGAACATCTCGGACAGGTCGTAAGTGCCTTTGCCCAGACGCAGCAGTTCGCTCTCGAGGAAGCCGAGGCTGGAGAAGCTCCAGCACGTGCTCGAGCGGTTCTGGTTCTTGATACTGGTGATGGGGTTCTCCTTAACGGTTGTAAACACGAAGCCTTCTTCCTTGGGCTCGGTCTTCTTTTTGGCCGACATGTCGAAGGCTACCAGAGCCAATGCGGCAATTAGGATAGTTTTTTTCATCATGATTAAATTATTAAGAATATTCTATTGCTGGTGGCAAAGATAGTGTTTTTCTTCCGAACCGCATCCTGTCTGCTGAAAAGATAGTGAGAATATGGAAAAGAAAAACTATCTTTGGGCATCAAATCGAGGTGGAATATGGAGAAAAAGATACAGATAGACCCTCAAACAGCCCTCGTGCTCGAAGGAGGAGGTATGCGGGGCGTGTTCACCTGCGGTGTGCTGGATAGCTTTATGGACCGCGACATCTGTTTCCCTTACGTCATCGGAGTGAGTGCCGGAGCCTGCAACGGCCTGTCCTACATGTCGAGACAGCGCGGTAGGGCCAAGTTCAGCAACATTGACCTGCTACAGAAATACCATTATATTGGCTTGAAGTATTTATGGAAGAAGCATAACATTATGGATTTCGACCTGCTCTTCCATGACTTCCCCGAACAGATTCTGCCTTACGACTACGAGGCCTACTTTAACAATCCGGCCCGTTACGTCATGGTGACGACTAACTGCCTGACAGGCGAAGCGGTTTATCTAGAGGAAAGGTGCAGCAAGGAACGGCTTCTGGATATTGCCCGCGCTTCAAGCAGCTTGCCTTTTGTGTGCCCCATTGTGCGGGTGGACGGCATACCGATGCTCGACGGCGGCATCGTGGACAGCATTCCGCTGGCTCATGCGCTGGCCGACGGCTGCACAAAGGCCGTCGTGGTGCTGACTCGCAACGCTGGTTATCGTAAGAAAATACAGGGTACGCGCGTCCCTTCCTTTATATATAAGAAATATCCGCTCCTGCAGCAGGCCATTAATCGCCGTAGTGTGGTTTACAACAAACAGCTGGACCTGGTGGAGCAGCTCGAGGCATCGGGGCAGGCGGTCGTCATCCGCCCCGAACAACCAGTGCAGGTGGACCGCATCGAGCGCGATGTGCGCAAGCTGACGGCGCTTTACGACGAAGGATACCGTTGCGGCATGGAGTTGGAGTGTATCTAAACACTCCATGTCGCATTTTGTCCGTACAGAAATAGATTTTTCTTGCCTCGTCGGAGGGTTACTTCCGCTGCATCACCCGTCGGAAGTCCTTGACTATTTGCTCGCCCATGTTGACGATGGTGCTGTCCACCTTGCGTATCTCGACAGGTGTGACGGCATCCTTGTATTTCGCTTTGCCCATGCCGAACTTCATCTTGTCCAGATTACCCCGTATGTTTAGTCCCAATTTGAAGGGAATGGGCGATTTCAGAATGGAAATGTGGTAGTCGAAGTTCATGTTGAGGTCCTGCGTACCACCTACCGCCGCACGATAACGGTCCATCTCGATGACGAAGGGATAGACGGTGACGTTGCCGTCCTTTACGCTGATATTTACCGAGATGCTGTCTATCATGTTCTTCTCCTTGTTCTTGAAGAAGAATTTCTTGGAGATTTCGGCAAAAGTCTCGCCGTCCATCAGCACGAGGCTGTCACCTTTGATGTGGATGGCCGAACGTAACGACGGTATTTTGATGTTGAGACAGGAGTCGAGATGTGTTTCTGCCGCCACATCGAAATCAACTGTCCCTTGGAAGGAGCGGAGCATGGGTACGATACTGTCCAATGAGGGGGCAAAGTCCACCAGTTTGGATATGTCGATGTTGTGCAGGCGGAAGTCGAAGCCGGCATATCCGCGCTTGCGCTGGGTGGCTTGATAGATAAGGGTGGTACGCATTTCGGCGTTCATCCCCCGCATGGATAGTTCCTTGAGATGCACAGCCTGATTACGCACGTCTATGTCGCCACGTACATCCTCAAATACCATTTTATCATAGCGTACGCGGCGCAGGCGGGTGGTTAGCTCGAAATCTAGATTCTTGGGCACGACAAACAATTCGAGGTTGGTGGAAGTTGTGTCTGCCTCGGCTTGCAGGGTGTCGGTGGGGAAGGAGAGTGAGCGGATCAGCTGGTTGCAATTCAGATTATTTGAAGTCAGTTCCAGCTTGGCGCGCAAGGGCTTGTGGTGGTGCATGGCGCCGTAAAGATCATAGACGGCTCCCGTGGCTGTCAGATCTGAACGGCCGATACGCATCGTGGCGTTGCGCAAGCTGATGGTACGGTTGCCCACAGTGAGTGATGTTTTCTGTAGGCGGATGGGTAGGGCACATATTGGCGTGGTTACTTTCATGCGATTGAAGCCTACAATACCTTTGGGTACCCAAAAAGAGTCGCGCACCTGTTCAGCTGTCACACCGATGCCAGCTTTGTCCATTCCCAGCTTGGTTTCCCCCATGCGGCAGAACAGAGTGTCGGCCTGCAAGGCCAGTCCTACCTTGGGACGGGCTGGGTTACGGTCGCCTGGCTGCAGCTTGATCATACCGGTGGAGCGTCCGCAGAAGACGCCCAGCGAATCGGCCAGTCTTGCTTTCAGTCGGTTCATCTCCAGCTTGCATTCTACGTTGGTTATGCGGGTGGTATCCTGCGGGTTCGTGCTGGTCACGGTGGCGGTGAGACTGTCGAGGGATGACTCTAGGCTGGGGGCGCGCAGATTCATACTTTTTATCTGGATGCGTGCCCCCAACTTGTCATTGCCAATGAAGGCCAGCGAAGCGTTGCTGGTAAACTCAAAGTTGCGGAGGCTATCCTTCAGTACCAAGCTTTCGGTTGAGAGCTTTCCGCCTATCTTGATACGTCCCAGATCTTTGTTTTTTAATGATGACAGGCGGCATCGTAATCGAATGTCGGCATCCATCTTGCCTTGTATATTGATGCCTTCCTGCAGAGGGAAAGCTTGCGCAAGTGCAGTCAGGTCAATGGTTGATTGTGTATGGAATTTGATATCGGGGTCGCCCAGCAGGTCGTCCACCCGAGCATCGGCAAGGATGTCGGTGTGGGCACCCTTGAAGTGGAATATCTTCAGGTCGGCGTATGAGGGTTGCTGTTTCATCAGATCCACTTGCCCAAAGAAGTCTGCAGTTATTTCTTCGATGCCGTACGGCATTCCTTTGTAATGGGCCGAAGCTTGGTTGATGTTCATTTCCAGTGTGGCCAGCGGAAGGCGTCCTTTCCCGTAAAGCCCTTTTAGCGTGCCGTTTACGATGACTTCTCCTTTGGCATTGAGTGTCTCTTTCTTGAGTATGCTTTTGGGAATGAGTCCAATGACTGCCTCCAGTGAGGGAGTGTGCAGACTGTATTGCAGGTTCACGTCGGCTGCCCGTTCCACTGTGTCGCGGCACAGGGTACCTTTCAGATCAAGTTCCAGCCCATTGACGTTCAGTAGGGCATCGTTCAGGGTCAGGGTCCGCTTGCGGCGGTTTAACTCTAGGTCGGCCTGTAGGCGGGTGGATATGCGGTTTACGAGCAATTCGCCTTCCTGCCAGAAGAGGATGTTGCGGTTACTGAAGTCCATTTTCAACATGGAGTGCCCTCGTTGCAGGCGGGCCTGTAGGCTGAGATTGGCATCCCAAAGGTTGGCGAAGACGCGTGCTTGTCGGTCGTCGAAGGTTACGGTGGCATGGTGGAAAGCCACACGCCTGATGTCTATTCCGCCGGGAGCCAGCCGAGTGGTGTCAGTCGTGGTCGTATCAGCTGGAGCAGCCGCTGTAGTGTCGGGTAGGATGTTCCAGTTGGCATGGCCTTCCTTGTCGATATGAGCATAAATCCGCGCACTGTCCACTGTCAGGCGATAGACGGTTATTCTTTTTTGGGTCAGATAGTCCATGGGGTTTACCACCAGTATGGCCCTTTTGAAACTGGCCAGTGTGTCGCGGCGCTGCCACAAGGTGTCTCGTAGGGCCTTGGAAACTAAGATTCCGTCTTTCACTCTCAGTCCGAAACGTGGAAAGGTGGAGAAGAAGGTCAGATCCACACTGCCCAGTTTCACCCGGGCATTCAGGCTTTGGTTGGCTGTCTGTACGACGACTGGCGTCAGTTTTTCGGGTGTGAATATAAAGTGTATGGCCAATGTGATGATTGCCAAAACTATGAGAAGAAAACTACCGAGGCTGATGCCGGTTATCTTTAGTGTCTTCTTTACTTTCTTGTTCATGTTGTATTCGGCTTTTTAATCAAATGTAAAGATAGCAATAATATTTTACCAGTGGTTTGAGGAGACTCCTTTTTTTGTATGATTATACCATGTCCTCACCCATACGGATGACAGGTACACGTACGGTTTTATGGAACGGAATGAAGCGCGAAACGATGGCAATGACCAGTGTCACCAGGAAAAGCCACCCCAGGATGTGCTTCAGGGCCAGCAGCGTGCTTTGTTGTTGCAGCACGTTGTAGAGCGTGTTGGTGGCCAGTTGTGTGGCTTCGTCCATGCCGTGTCCTTGGGCCAGACTACTGCTCAGGCTGGACTGCCAGCGTGCAGCAGCCAGCGGGTCAGTGGCGGTCAGGGTTTCGGATAGTTTCACCATATATTTCTGCTGCAGGCGGTAGAGTGCGTTGCTGTAGAAGGCCGAGGCGATGACAGGTGTCAACACTGAACGGAAGGTGATGAGGAAGAAAGCATTGGAAAGCAGGTACTTGGGTGGCAGGTCTTCGACGGCAAAGAGGGCGAAGGCGATAATCAGCGTCAGCATACCAAGCCCGCGGAGGAACATGGGCAAGTAGAGCATTTCGTACGTGCTGTCCGGCGAAATGCCGAAGTAGAGTATGCCGAAGAACAGGACGAAGCACGCCATCCCTCCGGCTATGAGGAAGCGGAAGCGCCACCGTTGCCAGCGGAACCACCAGAAGCATATGAAGGCTCCCAGCAGATAGCCCGGCAGCAGCCAGACGTAGAGTGTGTAGGTGTGCATGTTGTCCACGCGTAGGATGGTAGTGAGGTAACTGGTGAGCAGGCTGGTGGATGTGCTGAAAAACATCACCATCATCATATAGAAGTAGCCCACGATGGCTTTCCATTGGAAAAGCGGTTTCAGGCTGACATAGGGGCGTGGTGAATGGAACTGTTCCCACAGGAAAATGGCTACCAGTAGCGGGGCAACGACGATATAGAGGCGGATGCGTGTGGAGGCCATCCAGTCGAGTGTCTTGCCATAAGTGATGACGTAGATGAGCATCAGCACGCCAGTGGCGATGATGAGCATTTCGCGTGCGTGCAGCTCTTTCCAGGGAATGGGCCGTGAGGGGCGGTTGTGGCGGAAAAAGACGATGACGCCCAGTATGGCAGCCAGCAGTAGCAGCATCATGAAGTAGTACATATATTTCCAGTCGTAATGGTCGGCCAGCAGGACGGTGATGACCATCGAGAGTTGTCCGCTTCCGAATACCAGCGGATAGAAGTAGGCATAAAACTCGCTGCGGATGTCCTTGGGACTGAAGATGAACTTGATGCGGCGGATGATCCACAGCATGAGGAAACCTTTCAGGAAGCCGATGATGAAACTGGCAGTGATGACCAGTTCGATATCTGACTGGCGGGCACAGAACCAACTGAGAAAGAATTGCAGTGTAAGGTCTGTGAGCAGCAACGATTTGCCCGAAAGAGCTCCCAGTATCTTGGGTACGATGGGATAGGATACGGCCATACCTGCTGCGGCGGCATAGTAGCCGATGGTGATGTCCTCGGTATAGACGCCCAGTGTGTTCGATACTTCCACCATGCTGCCCGTATACGTACCGTTCAGCATGGCAATGGGCAGCATGATGAGGAAGACGGTAGCAATGGCCACGCGGTCGGGAATCCACGACCGGGCTGGAATTTCGAGTTCGCGGGCTGTTTTCATTTCTTCTTCAGCGCTTCGGTTTCTACCATCATGCCTGCACGCAGCAGCCCCATACTTGCCTCGTCCACGTCGTCCAGGTCAATACGGACGGGTATGCGTTGCTGTACCTTCACGAAATTGCCGGCAGAGTTGTCGGTAGGCACGAGCGAATACTTGGAACCGGTTGCTTCGGAAATGGCTGTTACATGTCCGTGGAGTACGCGCCCCGGCAGGCCGTCAACTTTGATCCGTACGGGTTGGCCGATGTAGATGTTGGCAATCTGTGTCTCGCGGTAGTTGGCTGTAATCCATTTGTCCGACTGGCGGATAATGTACGACAGGGTCTGCCCGGCACCGACGTATTGTCCTGCTTCCAGGGTACGCCGGCCCATGTATCCGCTGTAGGGAGCGGTTACTACGGTGTACGACAAATTCAGGTCGGCCAAGTCGAGGGCAGCCTCGGCGCGCAGGATACTTGCTTCTGCGTTCACTTGCTTCTTGTTGGCTTCGTCGTATTGTGAGTGGGCGGCTTCCTTCTGGCGGAGCAGGGCCTCATAGCGGGCGTGAGCTGCTTCATAGTTGGCCTTGGCTTGGTCGAACTGCTGTTCGGGGACGGATTCTTCCTTCAGCAACCGTTCGTAGCGGTGGAAATCTTGTTCCGCTTGCCATAGTTTGACTTTAGCTTCGGCCAGGTTGGCATCTTGTTCGGCGATGCGGGTGTGCGAAGTACGTATGCCCGAAGTCAGTACGTCGCGTGAGCCACGGGCGTCGAGCAGTGCGGCTTGGGCTTCCTTTTGCCGGATGAGGTATTCGCGGTTGTCAAGAACAACGAGTGTATCGCCGGCATTGACATACTGATGTTCCCTGAAGCGTACTTCCTGAATGTAACCGGCTACCCGAACGTTGACCGGAGCGATATATTGGTCAACGAAGGCATCGTTGGTGATTTCGTAATTGATGTATCGCCAGAAGTAATGTGCTGTCCAGGTGAGTCCCGATTCTGCAATCAGGATACACACGATATTGAGGAATATGTTGCGGCGTTTCTGACGTTTCAGCCGACGGTATTTCAAGTGTAATGCGGACATTGAAGGTTAGGTTTTTAATGGTTAATGGTCAATACATGGGTTACAATGCACCCGAAGCCCGTTGCAGTTCATAATAGGTATAGATTACTTGGGTACGGGCTGTGGTCAGTTGCAGTTCGGCGTTGAGGCGCAGGTTGTCGGCATCGAGCAGGTCGGTGAGAATGGCCAGCTGGTTCATGTATCGGTTTCGCATGATACGATAATTCTCTTCAGCTTGTTTCACCGACAGCTTCAGGGCTTCTACCCGGTCGCAGGCTTCCTGATGTTTGAGCAGGGCAGTCTGTACGTTCATACGGATATGCTGTTGCTTCTGTTCCTCGGCATTGCGGGTCAGTAGTACGTTCTGTCGGGCCTCTTTCAGCCGGTGTCGGTTGGAGTAGAGCGACGACAGCGAATAGGTGAAAGACAGCCCGATGTTCCAGCTGTTGTTGTACATGTCGGCCAGCGTGCGTGATACGGGGCGTGCCAGTGTGTTTGATGCAGTGAGCGATAATTGGGGCAGCTGTCCGGCACGGGTAAGGCGTACGTTGTTTTCAGCCAGTTCCGTCTGTTTGCGCAACAGTAGTACTGAAGGGTTAGAAATCAGGGCACGATCTATATAGTCGGTGTAGGATGCCGTTACATAGTCTTGGGTGAGCATCGTTGTGTCAGGCATCAGTAACAAGTGCTCGTCCAATCCCAGCAGGATGTCCAGCTGTTGCGACACAATGCGGATATTGTTCTCGGTTTCTGTTACAGCCAGTCGGTCCTCAGTCAGTTGCATTTCGCTGCGCAGTACGTCATTGTTGGTGATGATGCCTTCCGACTTCATGCGGCGGATGTCCTTCAGCCGGCGTTCCGATTCTTCGATATTGCGGTTCAATACCAGTCGCTGTTTGTAAAGACTGAACAGGTTGAGATATTGTGTCAGTAGGGCCATTTTGATGTCGGCTTCGTCTGCGGAGGTTTGCAGGCGTGCCAGTTCCTGCTGTAAGTCAGCCTGGCGGATAGTGTATTGGATTTTACCTCCTTGATAAAGCGGTTGGCTAAAGTCGATGGCATAGTTTTGTTGCCAGTTGGGTGACGCAGGATGAGTGGGATTGCTCAGTCCGTTTTGCCAGACAATGGGTTGCCCCAGAAAGCCTCCACGTAGCCCTAAGTTGATTTCGGGCAGGTGCGAGGTACGTGCGGTTCGGACACGTTCGTCCGCCATCTGCTCTTTCAGACGGTCGGCTGCCAGTTGCAGGTGCTGTTGCGAGGCTTGCCTAAATAGTTGTTCTACGCTGAGGTACAGCGTATCGGTTTCCGCAGGTGCGGCATACAGACCTGAGTACTGGGTGAAGCAGATAAAAGTTATGATAATCAGTCTAGTATGTCTCGATAGCATGCTGCAGATCTTTTAACAGTTTCTCTGTTTGCAGGAGTTGTTTTTCCCCCAGTATATTTTCCAACCGTTCGTAATAAGCAGCTAGTGTGGGAGCAATCCATTGATGGAAAGCTTCTCCTTCTTCAGTCAGATAAACTAGTTTGTTACGTCGATCATTCGGATTTTCTCGGCGGCATACGTATCCTTTCCGTTCCAGATTTCCCATCAGACTTGTTAGGCAAGCCTTGTCTTTGGAGGTCCGTTCGGCTAATGTTTGCTGGCTGATGCCTTGTTCGCTCCAAAGGCAGCTCATTACCTGGAGCATTTCGAAAGTAATACCGGCTCCGTTTTTTTTCAGCAGGCGCTGCATGGCTTGGCGTGAAGCCATTCGGGTACGTATCAGTTGCTGGATGCAGTTTCTTGAATTCATAAACTCGCTTGTTTTTCAGGCTGCAAAGGTAGTATATTCTTTTGTGTTAGTCAAATGTTTGACCAATTTTTGAATAGATTTATTATAAAACAACAAGCCCCTGTCAAAATATAAATCTGACAGGGACTTGTTTATGTGATAGGGATTATGGCTTATTCAGTAACTTCTGCTCCCCAGTTTTCACGGGCCAGACGCTTGTAGCTGTTGTAACGCCACTTAGCGTTGTCCTCGGCTGCCTGGAAGAGTTGTTCGGCTTCTGCAGGATATTGTTTCATTACAGATGCGTAACGAACCTCACCCTTCAAGAAATCTTTGAAGCCTTCCCATTCAGGTTCCTTGCTGTCCAAAGTGAACGGGTTCTTGCCTTCAGCTTCCAAAGCCGGGTTGTAACGCCACAAGTGCCAGTAACCGCACTTAACAGCTTTTTCTTCCTCAGCCTGGCTCTTACCCATACCTGCCTTCAGACCGTGGTTGATACACGGAGCATAAGCGATGATGAGTGACGGACCAGGATATGCTTCAGCTTCGCGCAGAGCCTTCAGAGTCTGAGCTTGATCAGCACCCATAGCGATCTGTGCTACATAAACGTAACCGTAGGTAGTAGCCATCAGACCGAGGTCTTTCTTGCGTACGCGCTTACCGGCAGCAGCAAACTTGGCGATAGCACCTACCGGAGTAGCCTTAGAAGACTGACCACCAGTGTTAGAGTAAACTTCTGTATCGAGTACGAGGATGTTAACGTCCTTTCCGCTGGCGATAACGTGGTCGAGACCACCGTAACCAATATCGTAGGAAGCACCGTCACCACCGATAATCCACTGGCTGCGCTTTACAATGTACTGCTTCAGGTTGTAGATACCAGCGCAAACAGGACACTTGTCTTTTGCAGCTTCCAACATCGGAACGATACGTTCGTAGATGTCTTTAGTCTTGTCAGCATCCAATGCGTTGTCTAACCATTCTTGGAAGATAGCCTTGTATTCTGCCGGAGTAGCTTCGTTTTCGATGCCTTCCTGCATCAGCTTGGCGATGCGGGCACGCATCTTTTCGTTGGCCAATTCCATACCCAGACCGAATTCGCAGAAGTCCTCGAACAGGGAGTTTGCCCATGCAGGACCGTGCCCCTTCTCGTTCTTGGTGTAAGGAGTAGAAGGAACAGAGCCGGAGTAGATAGAAGAACATCCTGTAGCGTTGGCTACCATTTCGCGGTCACCGAAAAGCTGAGAAATCAGTTTTACGTACGGAGTTTCGCCGCAACCGGAGCATGCGCCTGAGAACTCGAACAGCGGAGTAGCAAACTGAGAGTTCTTCACGTTGGCCTTGATGTCTACCAAGTGTTGTTTGCTCTTCACGTTCTCTACGCAATAAGTCCAGTTGTCGGCTTCGGCCATCTGGCTTTCCAAGTGAACCATTGACAAGGCTTTGCCACCTTTCTTCGGATTGCCCGGACATACATCAACGCAGTTGCCGCAACCCAAACAGTCGAGTACGTCAACTTGCATGCGGAATGTCATGCCGTCGAATACTTTACCAACAGCTTTCAGCTGAGTGAAGTTGGCACCCTTCTGCTCTTCAGCATCGAGGATGAACGGACGGATGGCAGCGTGAGGACAAACATAAGCACACTTGTTACACTGGATACAGTTTTCGGCATTCCATGCAGGAACGAATGCGGCAACACCGCGTTTTTCGTATTTGGCAGTACCTTGTTCCCAAGTACCGTCTTCGATGCCCTTGAATGCAGATACCGGCAGTAAGTCACCGTCCTGAGCGTTGATAGGACGAACCACTTCATTGATGAAGGCGGGATCGTTGTTGACAGCCTTTTCGTCGTCAGGCAGGTTGGCCCATGCCGGATCAATAGTCAGCTGCTTGTATTCGCCACCGCGGTCAACGGCTGCATAGTTCTTGTTCACAACGTCTTCACCCTTCTTGCCGTAAGACTTCACGATGAACTTCTTCATCTGCTCTACAGCCAAATCAACGGGGATAACGCCTGTAATGCGGAAGAATGCAGACTGCAGGATTGTGTTGGTACGGTTGCCCAAACCGATTTCCTGTGCAATCTGAGTTGCGTTGATGTAGTAAACGGTGATGTTGTTCTGTGCGAAATATTTCTTCACCTTATTTGGCAGGTTCTTGGCCAGTTCTTCGCCTTCCCAGATGGTGTTGAGCAGGAACGAACCGTTCTTGCGCAGACCGCGGGTTACGTCGTACATATGCAGGTAAGCCTGTACGTGGCAAGCTACGAAGTTAGGTGTATTTACCAGGTAAGTAGAGCGGATAGGTGTGTCACCGAAACGCAGGTGAGAACAAGTGAAACCGCCGGATTTCTTGGAGTCATAAGAGAAGTATGCCTGACAGTGCTTGTCGGTATTGTCACCGATGATTTTCACTGAGTTCTTGTTGGCACCTACCGTACCGTCAGCACCCAGGCCGTAGAACTTGGCTTCGAACATACCTTCGCCACCTACGGCTACTTCTTCGCCCTGAGGCAGTGAAGTGAAAGTAACATCATCTACGATACCGATAGTGAAGTGGTTCTTCGGAGTCGGCAATGCCAGATTTTCGTAAACGGCAAAGATCTGTGCCGGAGTGGTATCTTTCGAACCCAGACCGTAGCGTCCGCCGACGATTTCGGGAGCGTCAGCCTGTCCGTAGAAGCAGTCTTTTACGTCCAGATAGAGCGGTTCTCCGTTGGCACCCGGTTCTTTTGTACGGTCGAGTACGGCAATGCGCTTAGCCGTCTTAGGCACAGCAGCCAGGAAGTGCTTGGCAGAGAACGGACGGTAGAGGTGAACAGCAACCAGACCTACCTTCTCGCCCTTGGCGGTCAGATTGTCGATCACTTCGCGGATGGCTTCAGTTACAGAGCCCATGGCGATAATGACACGGTCAGCGTCTTCAGCACCATAGTAGCTGAACAGATCATATTTGCGACCGGTGATTTCGCTGATTTTCTTCATGTAGTCTTCCACGATGGCAGGAACGGCTTCGTAGAAATTATTGCAAGATTCACGATGCTGGAAGAAGTGGTCGGGATTTTCGGCCATACCGCGTGCAACCGGAGACATCGGATTCAGAGCGCGGCTGCGGAATTCAGCCAAAGCTTCCTGATCAATTAGCGGAGCAAGGTCTTCGTTATCCAGTTTTTCGATCTTCTGGATTTCGTGAGAAGTACGGAAACCGTCGAAGAAGTTGATGAACGGAACACGAGCTTTCAGTGTGGACAGGTGGGCAACACCAGCAAGGTCCATTACTTCCTGTACGGAACCTTCGGCCAACATGGCGAAACCTGTCTGGCGGCAGGACATTACATCCTGATGATCGCCGAAAATACAGAGAGCGTGGCTGGCCAGTGTACGTGCAGATACATGGAATACGCAAGGTAAGTTCTCACCGGCAATCTTGTACATATTGGGGATCATCAGCAGAAGACCCTGGGAAGCGGTGTAAGTAGTAGTCAGGGCACCAGCTTGCAGTGAACCGTGTACGGCACCGGCTGCACCAGCTTCCGACTGCATTTCCTGTACCAATACTGTTTCGCCGAAGATGTTCTTACGACCTGCGGCAGCCCATTCATCCACATGTTCAGCCATGGTGGACGAAGGGGTGATAGGATAGATGGCTGCTACTTCAGAAAACATATACGAGATATGTGCAGCGGCCTCATTGCCATCACAAGTGATGAATTTTTTTTGTTTAGTCATAACTCAATAATTTATTAAGTAAAAAATCTTTTTTTTAGTTCTTTCTTCTTGTTTTTTCCTGTATGCGTTCAATACAGGAAACCGAACAACCATAAAGGAATCTGGTTGTCGCGCCCGATTTCCATTTTATGCATGGCATACACTATGTTGGGGTTGTTCTTTATTTTGGTACCTTCCGGGCAAATCTTGAAAGGTCTGTCCGTGTCCACCATGAACGATATGTTCTTGTCACCTCGGTTTACTTTGTGGTCTTTCCACAGAGTATTTACGAAGAACGTATCGAGCACGTCCTGTTCCTCCACTTTCACTGGGTAGATGGAATACATCAGGTTGGGGTTGTGCATCATGATTTTTGCCGGTTTTTTGGGAAATTCTTCACCTACCGGATAAACCATGTTGATGAGGCGGGCGTCTGCCAGGTATTTGATGTAGTTCATCACCGTGGCACGCGAGGTCTCTATGTCGTTGGCCAGTTGGCTTACGTTGGGAGCTTTAGGGCCATCTACAGCCAACAGGTACAACAGTTTTTTTATCTTTGACAGATATTTTAGTTCAATTTGTTTGATAAGCAAAATGTCCACTTCTACCATCATGTTCATGGTCTTGAGCAGGTTTTCGGAGAAGTTACGCTTTTCAAGGAAAAAAGGGTAGAAGCCGTGGTGCATATAGTCTTGGAAGTAGTCCAACGGATGTACTTTGGCCAGGATACCTTTGGCTATCTGTTCGTGGTTGTTCAGAATTTCTTCCAATGTGTAGGCGTGGAATTTCATACCCGTTTGCAGGTTCAGAAATTCACGAAAAGAAAAACCACGCAAGTTATAACTCTTTACGATATCCCGTAATTCGAGGTTTTCTTCTTTCAGACGCATCACCGATGAACCAGTAAAGACAATTTTCAGGTTAGGGAAGCGGTCGTAGCACATGCGCAGTTCTTTGCTCCAGTTGGGAAATTTGAATACCTGATCTATTAAGAGCACTTTTCCACCGCGGCGTTGGAATTCGTAGGCAAATTCTACAATACCATGTCCGGAAAAGTAGAAATTATTCATGTTAATGAAGAGACAGGAACGGTCGGTACCGAATTTCTCCTTGGCATATTGCAATAAGAAAGTCGTCTTACCTACACCACGCGTACCTTTAATACCTATAAGCCTGTCGTTCCAGTCAATCTCATCCATGAGATCACGACGAACAGGGGCATTAGTATGCTCCACAAGATAGGCGTGTGTGCGGTAGAATGCTTCCATGCTAATAAACTCTTATTGGGCGCAAAGATATAGTTTTTTTATAGAATTGCAAAGTGGACATGACAAAATTTGCCTTTGAAGACGCTTTTTGAATGAAATAATAGATCGTGTATCCTTATATTAATTGATAACAGGAGACATGTCAGACAATGTGTTGTTGCGTAGGGCTATTTCCTTTATGCTTGAGGGAGATATATTTATTTTACTCTTTACAAATTCTGGAATGTTGTAAGATTGCATAATATCTTCATAGTCATAGCTCAGGGGCTGAGGCAGCATGAAGGGTTTTCCAATTTGTCCGTCTGGAGAAGCATGGGCAATATAAAGGCGGGTATAAAGTCCGTCATCACGTCGGCTGCTGAAAACAAACCAACGGCTGTTACTACTCCAGGAATGATAACTTTCTACATCTGAACTGTTTACTTCTTTAAGCATTCAGTGTTTTTTCATCTTTAAATCTATCCAGTATAAATCTGCGTCTTTGTGCCAGATTGAGAGGTTGCCGTATTGGGATAGTGTATAAAGTAACGTGAGTTCGAAATAAAATTAGAAAATAGACAGTTGTCCGTCATTGACAAAATTCACGTCAATGGCGGGTTTCTTCTCAAAAAAGCAATATGCCGCAATAGCCGACAAGGAATTTGCAATGAAGTTGTT
>DXAV01000018.1 GCA_019116805.1 Candidatus Bacteroides merdavium
TCCGTTTCATTCAGAAATACTACTTAAAAGACTGTATTTCAATAATTTCAAAGACCGATTAGCCAACTTTTATTGGACAGTAGTGATTTGATATTTAATATTTGAATAACATGAAAATTGTAGCACTCGACGGTTATGCCGCCAACCCCGGAGATCTTTCCTGGGACGAAATGAGAACATTGGGTGAATGCATCATATATGACCGCACAGCCCCATCGGAGATATTGGAACGTGCCGAAGGCGCTGATGTCCTCCTGACCAACAAGGTCGTAATCTCGGCCGAACACATGAAAGCCCTGCCGCAATTGAAATATATCGGTGTCATGGCAACCGGATACAACATTGTCGATACCGAAGCCGCCAAGGAACAGGGTATCATTGTGACCAATATCCCCGCC
This sequence comes from Candidatus Bacteroides merdavium, assembly GCA_019116805.1. Lineage (GTDB taxonomy): Bacteria > Bacteroidota > Bacteroidia > Bacteroidales > Bacteroidaceae > Bacteroides > Bacteroides merdavium. Next base: position 399 of record DXAV01000018.1, read on the forward strand.
TACAGCACCGACTCTGTAGCCCAAATGGTCTTTGCCCACTTGCTGAACATCGCACAGCAAGTTCAGCATCACTCGGAAGAAGTTCACAAAGGTCGCTGGACCAATAACTCAGACTTCTGTTTCTGGGACACACCGCTCATCGAACTGGCTGGCAAAAAGATAGGCCTTGTCGGCTTGGGCAATACAGGAATGCGAACTGCCCGCATAGCCATCAGCTTCGGTATGGAAGTTCATGCCTTTACTTCCAAATCACACTTCCAGCTGCCACCCGAGATCAAGAAGATGGAATTGGACGAGCTGTTTGCCGAATGCGATATCATCAGCCTACACTGCCCCCTCACCGAGCAGACCCGTGAAATGGTCAATGCCCGCTGCCTCATCCTGATGAAGCCTACCGCCATCCTTATCAACACAGGGCGCGGGCCACTCATCAACGAGCAAGACTTGGCCGACGCACTGAACAGCGGACGCATCTACGCCGCCGGCGTCGATGTTCTTTCGCAAGAACCTCCCCGCGCCGACAATCCGCTGCTCACCGCCCGTAACTGCTACATCACCCCGCACATCGCCTGGGCCAGCACGGCTGCCCGCCAACGCCTGATGCAGATAGCCCTGAATAATCTGAAGGCTTATCAGGAGGGTAAGCCCATTAATGTAGTAAACAAATAATCAATCGTATAAAAAAATAGTCCCTGGCATCTTTCTTTACCGAAGATGCCAGGGACTATTGTTTCAACCAATGTTATTCTCCAATCACCAAGTCCAGTCAGTTTCCTTCCATGAACTCTCGACAGCGTTCTCCACATTGTCGGGCAAGTTACAGAAGAAATCAAGGCCTGTATTCTTTTCCAAATCGTCGATACTGAGAGCGTATGTCTTCATGACATCTGCAGGAGCAAAGTTATCATATTCATACCCATAATCATCGCGATGCTCCATCCAAAAACCGATAGCGTGATATTCCTCTCCCTTTTCGCTAAGAATAGCCATAAAGTAATATTTGGGACAGGCCAATCCTTTCTTGGTAAAGCCATTGGCATCAGTCTGAGGCAACACGCCATCATTTCCGTTGCGCGCACCCGTAAAATTCACCAGCAGTTGGTCCACAGTACCTCCCTTAACCACATACACTTTATCGTATGCTCCCGAACGCGCCCATTTCTGTACCAAAATCTCAAATGACGCCCAGAAACCTCCGTTAAACGAACTCATCTGCGGGCTCATGTTACTGTAATAGAAAGTCTGCGCATTGGCATCTTTTGAATAGACCCGATCTTCAGATGCGCACAAGTGCCCTTTATCGAACCCGTCACTTTTGTGGTTACTTTCTTCGGGACACCAGCCTCCCGGCAGTTCCAAGTCCGTAGCCCATGCATCATCCGACCGACTGACATTCTTCTGTGAAGTCGTTTCGTCAAAGCTGAAAGCCACCCACGCCGTATGTTTCTTATCCTTCACCCACTCATAGGCATAATTCAGGATTTTCTTGCCATCATAAGTTACCGTATGCTCTACATAATAATTTTCAGGATTTAAATGAGGCATGGAATAATCAGTCACAAACGATTTTCCTTCTACCGGATCATTGGCATTGGTATTTTCTCCTGTAGTTGGAGGTTCCGGTTCCGGATTGACTGAAGAATCAGAGCCACTGCACCCTACCAATAACAAACTCAGGAGCATTATAAAAAAAGAATCGATTTTTCTCATAATCATATCAGGTTTATAATGGACGAAAAAGGGGATATCACAGGCATGGTGACATCCCCTTTTACTATTTAACTAAAGAATTTATTCGACCTTTTTCAACGAGTCTGCCACATATTCGAATTTACCGACTGCAACTACTTTATATTGGATTGTCCAAGTAGTTGTAGAACTGCCATCATAAATTCCAAAATTAATGGTATATATAACATCAATTCCTTCAACAGGAGCAACTGAACCATAGAGTGCCTCCAATGCATGCGGGAAGGCTTCAGGCAGACGCTCCCACATCAACTTCTCGATATCAGCATCGGACATATCATTATAAGTACCCTGCCCCTTCCAAGCACTTACGCGGAAGTCGAAATTATTCTGATAAGCAGAACCACCATAATAATAATCGTTGTTGCCATAACCGGTCACATATTCCGGATAATTTTCTTTTACCCAATCGGTAATGGCCTGATAGAAGGCAGCCACTTCCGCATTGCCCTTCTCTACCGGCAAATTAATAACTGTACTGGGATCATAATTCCACTTACCACCGTTCAACACAAACTGATTGGTCAGAACCTGTTGGGCCGCAGGAGTCCACTGACCACCAAGCATGGTATAAGTAGCACATTGAACATTTGTCTGTTTATTCGCATAATATTTGTATGCTACTGTATATTGATCCTCTTCCTGTGCATAGGGATATTGTTGCGACAAATAAGCTGGCAAATAAGTATCAGGAGACATTGAGTCATCCAAGTTACCATAATTACTTCCCATAGCCTGATAGTCTGCTTCATCCAAGGAAAGAGCCCCTGTAAACAAATCCCATTCAGAGCCGTTGAATTGGAAAAGATCGCTGACCTTAACAGACTTCAAATCACTTGTTCCAGCAGCTTTCTTCACCACAATGTTATCAACCTGAACAGTAGTAGTTGCATCCGTTGAATTACCATTATAACGGAATGCAAAGTAAACACTCTTACCAGCCAAGGCAGACAAATCATAATCGCACACATTAGCCAATGTTCCATAAGTACCCGTAGGAACCGGAATCTCAACAGCATCCGTTATGTCAACCCAAGTAGCGGCAGCAATGTCTTCTTTCGTAAAACCTGCCAGATTTTCACTATAAAGTAATGTCAATCGACCACCTTCGGCCTTATAGTTTCCGTAACAAGCATCAAAAGTAAGTTTCATACCCGACTCGATAGCAACAGCCGGAGTAATCATATACGATTCCAACTCACCTGCTTCATGCTTATAAGCACTCTGCTGCATGTAAAAGTTACCACTATAGGATTTAGCCTGCCATGTATAGGTACCTACCGTTGTAACATTATGCCAACCGGCAATTTCTACAGTTTCATTGCTTGTCTGGCCATCGAAACCTTCATTCAAAGCAGGCTGTTCACCACTCGGTTCCTCTTCTGAGTAATTATAATCCACCAAAACGATGTCACCATCAGCGGCATCGGGATATTCAGCTTTCAAAATGCCGGGAACATGTTTGGACGCACTCTCCGTAGGAGTAAAGAAAGTATTCTTGGCACCACCCCAGGCTGCAGTATAATCATCATTGCTTACCGCATAAATCAAAGCTGCATTGATAGCTTTTTCTGTTGCTGTGGAAGCCTTCTTTTGGTTATAAGTGACCTTGATTGCAGAACCATCATCTCCCGTGTACCAAGTAGCCGCCAGAAAAGCAGGTATATACACAGTACCAGGCAATTCATCAGTAAAGGTCAAAGAAGTTTTTAATGCAGACAGTTCACCAGCGAGACCAGCTACGGAAGCCAATGACTTATTTGTACTGTTATTGGCAATAGTCGAATAATCGGCCTCGGTCAAAGTATAATCTTTCTTAAAGACATTGGTAGGACGAGTCATCTCTTCCAGTCCTTCAAAATTATCTTCATTGTAATCGCAGGCGCCCAATGCGAGCAACGATGCCATTACGGGAATTATATATTTTCTTTTCATAAATTCTACCAACTTTAGAGATTAAAAATTCAGTTTCAGTCTCACGCTGTACGTACGACCCCATGCATAGAACACACGTGCATCCTTCCATGTATGTGAAGAGCCGTCGATGGCATCTGTAATATACTCCTGATTGAACACGTTGTCGATATTACCATAGAGCGTAGCATTGATCTTACCGATGTTGAAACGATATCTTGCACTCAAGTCGAATACATTGGCATCCGGCATCTTCCAAGGATCGTCATACGACTTCTCGCCATTGGCCACCAAATCACTCGAGCTGAATGACCAGTCTGCATAGTTGCGTCCGTAATAGTTCCAGTCGAGACCAACGCTCAGGTCCTTGGTAATCTTGGCATCGAGACCCAAAGCAGCAGTAGTCTGTGCAGAGTTACCAACCTTCGTTTCATTCAGGTGGATAGTCATCGAAGCATGATCTTCTGCCTGGATGCCAGATGCATGAGTGATTTCACCTTGATTTGTCCAATTCTTTACAGGCTGGCCGGTAGAATCATAGAAATATCCCTTAGCATCGCAATCCCAACGCCAGAAGCCCATAGAGAACATACCACGAACATCCAACCACTTGAAAGGTTTGGCAACGAAATCCAGTTCCACACCCTGGTGGATGGCGTTGACACCACTCATATTGATACTGATACGATCAACGAATACACCATCTGCATTATTCAAATCAATACCACGGCTCATGGTCTTGTTCATCCACTTCGTGTGATACAGATTCAAGTTTGCAGTAAGGAATCTGGAACGGAAACCATAACCCAACTCAGCTGAGAACACTTTCTCGTTTACAGCATCAGGGTTGGTCAGGTTACTTGTAGTAGATTGGAGGAAAGCACCACCCGAGAAGAAAGGTGCACGGCTGATATAACCGATATTGGCAAATACGTTGTGATTGTCTGTCAAGTTGTAGTTCAAACCGCCCTTGGCTGTCCAACCCAAGAAGTTCACCGTTTCAGATTTTGCATGATCAGCATCATAGTAGAAACGGTCGTAACGCCAATAACCCGTATTTGAAAGAGAACCGGCAACAAAGGCACTCAGCTTGTCCTTGTTGTATTCGGCCTGTGCAAACACACCTTCCTGCAACGTATAGCCGTCATAGTCGCGGTAAACGACATCGCCCACCTGCAACTTCTGATTAACGAAAGCACTGCCGGCAGCAGCTGCTGCATTGTTGGCAACCAATACATTCTTACGCGAAGAAGAATCTACGAAATAATCGCCACCATAGAGGTCACAAAGTTCATTGGTGTGTACACCTTTATAATAACGGAAATCAACACCACCATAGAAATCGACATATTCACCGAACTTGGTAGTATAAGTAGAAAGCAAACCAATCCAAGTGTGTTTGTTGTAGGACTTAGACATTGCCATTCTGGAACCGTTCTCGCTCTCCTGATTCAGTTTGTAAACTTCGTCATAAGCAAATGTACCATCTTCGTGACGGAATGTTGTATTCAGCGTTCCATAAGAAGCACCATACCAATTACTGCGGTCGGTAGATTCCAATCCCTGACCGGAATATCCATAACCGTTACCGATAGAAGCATAAAGAGCTGTACTCAGAGAAGACTTATTGTCAATCTGCCACAAGTGGTTCAGCGAGAGTTGAGGTTTGTGATAAGCATTGCGGGCAGAAGTCTTCCGTTCACCGTTCAAGCCATAACCATAAGTAGGGTTATATTTGTAAGGGCTATCACCGTTCATGTATTTCTTGGCAACTGTTTGCCAGCCTTCGATGGTCAGACCGTCGTTGTTGTTACGCTGATTGTGCCATTGGGGAGCACCGAAAGCTGTGAATGACAACTGATGGTTGTCGTTGATACGCTTTGCGATGTTGATAAACCAGTTGTAGGCTTCGTATTCGGTACCCTGGATATATCCGTCGGCCCAAGTCTTAGCACCCAGCAAAGTCAATGCCCAACCCGACTTGCTCATACCGGTCGATACGTTGAACATGATTTTATTATAACCGTCATTACCCATTGCATAGGAAACCGAACCGCCTTTCTTGGCCTCTACCGAGTTTGTCACAATATTAATAGAACCACCGACTGAAGGAGCAGATACCTTGGAGGCTCCCAGACCACGCTGTGTCTGCATACTACGTGTCACGTCTGACAAACCAGCCCAGTTGGACCAATAAATTCCACCCCACTCCATATCGTTCATAGGCACACCGTTGATCATCACTGCGATGTTCTCCGATTCGAAACCACGCATATTGATACGAGAATCACCAAAACCACCACCTTGCTTGGTTGCATATACACCTGGCGTAGATTTCAAAATTTCGGGAAATTCCTTTGTACCCAACTTTTCTTCGATGAACACCGGCTCAACCGTTGAAACCGCTACCGGCGTCTTACGGGCAATGGCCACGGAAGAAGTGATTACCACGTCGTTCAGCATCACCGCATCGGGCTGCATCTTGATGACACCCAAATCTACGGAAGCGCCCTTCTTAAGGACCTTTTGCTTCAGGTCTTTATAGCCCACATACTTAAAAACCAATGTGGCATTGGCAGCAACACTTTGCTTGAAATAACCGTCTATATCGGTTACAGAACCTTGTGTAGTACCTTCCACCATAACGGCAGCACCAACCAATGGCTCGCCTGTTTCAGAGTCAACAAGCTGACCTTTTACTGTAGTGCTTTGGGCATAGGCAGACATGCTGCATACAGCCATCACAGCAATCAACAGGAAATGAATTAGATTTCTTCTCATAATTCCTTTTTTAGTTAATAGATCATGTTAATTAAACATTAATTTATGTTTCGTCCTGCAAATATAATGAATATAATTCATATAAATATTACATGCATACTACATTTTTTCAGAATGAGAAAGACTTTTTTATAATGAATGCTCTATAAAGCTGCTACAAAGAAGAAGTATCATCCGAATGAAGGGCCGGGTAACCATGCGTTAACAAGAAAAAAAATGTGCGAAAGTATAGGATTCCATCAACCAAACGTAATACAATTTCAAAATCAAAGAAAATATCATCAGCTGTTTCGCTTCAAAAGGTATATTGAGAATGTTTCAAACCCAAAGGCCTTATGTTTGAAACATAAAGCCCCTATGTTTTAAACATGGACACTTCAGGGTTAAAACCTTCCTATTAGCACTTTTCCCAAATGATGCTCCAACGCCCGTCATTTGTAAATATATAATATCAAGCACAAAAAAGGCTGTACCAATCATTCTTGATACAGCCTTCTATAATCAAAACAGCCAGCGGCGTTTCACCGCATAAAACGCATCAATCTTCCATCAATTTGCGATAGCGCACGCGCTTGGGCTCTTCCTTGCCGAGACGTTTCTGCTTGTTCTCCTCGTACTCCGAGTAGGAACCTTCGAAGAAGAACACATTCGAATCGCCCTCAAAGGCCAGAATGTGCGTACAGATACGATCGAGGAACCAACGGTCGTGACTGATGACCACGGCACAACCGGCAAAATCCTCCAGACCTTCTTCAAGGGCACGAAGGGTGTTGACGTCGATATCGTTGGTAGGCTCGTCGAGAAGCAGCACGTTACCCTCTTCTTTCAACGCCATGGCCAGGTGCAGACGATTACGCTCACCGCCGGAGAGCACACCACAAAGTTTCTCCTGGTCGGCACCCGAGAAGTTGAAACGCGAGAGGTAAGCACGGGCGTTGATGTCGCGCCCACCCATGCGGATGAGTTCATTGCCGCCCGAGATGACCTGATAGACACTCTTGTTGGGGTCGATATCCTTGTGCTGCTGGTCCACATAGGCCACCTTTACGGTCTCGCCCACTTCGAACTCACCCCTATCGGCCTTCTCCAATCCCATGATGAGACGGAAAAGCGTGGTCTTTCCCGCACCATTCGGGCCGATGATGCCCACAATACCGTTAGGCGGAAGCATGAAGTTGAGGTCGTCGAAGAGCAGCTTGTCGCCAAAAGCCTTGGCCACGTGTTTGGCCTCGATGACCTTGTTGCCCAGTCGCGGACCGTTGGGGATGAAGATTTCCAGCTTCTCTTCCTTCTCCTTCACATCCTCGTTCAGCAACCTGTCGTAAGAGTTCAGACGGGCTTTTCCCTTGGCCTGACGGGCCTTGGGCGCCATACGTACCCACTCCAGCTCGCGCTCCAGCGTCTTGCGGCGCTTGCTGGCCGTCTTCTCCTCCATCCCCATGCGCTTTGTCTTCTGCTCCAGCCAGCTGGAATAGTTACCCTTCCAGGGAATGCCTTCACCACGGTCGAGCTCCAGAATCCATCCGGCCACGTGGTCGAGGAAGTAACGGTCGTGCGTCACGGCAATCACCGTACCCTCGTACTGCTGCAAGTGCTGTTCCAGCCAGTCGATAGACTCGGCGTCGAGGTGGTTGGTCGGCTCGTCCAACAACAGGATGTCCGGCTTCTGCAAGAGCAGACGGCAGAGGGCCACGCGTCGGCGCTCACCTCCCGACAGGTGTTCGACCGACTGGTCTTCGGGCGGGCAGCGCAGGGCGTCCATGGCACGCTCCAGCTTGCTGTCCAGATTCCAGGCATCCGTCGCATCAATGATGTCCTGCAGCTCGGCCTGACGGGCAAAAAGCTTTTCCATCTTGTCGGGGTCTTCGTAATACTCGGGCAAGCCGAACTTCTGGTTGATTTCCTCATACTCCGTCAGCGCATCAACAATGGGTTGTACGCCTTCCATCACCACTTCTTTCACAGTCTTGGCAGGGTCCAGATAAGGCTCCTGCGCCAGATACCCGACGGAATATCCGGGTGAAAACACCACTTCGCCCTGATAGGATTTGTCCAACCCGGCGATAATCTTCAACAAGGTGGACTTACCCGAACCGTTCAGACCGATGATACCGATCTTAGCTCCGTAGAAGAACGAGAGGTAGATATTCTTCAATACCTGCTTGTTGTTCTGCTGAATGGTCTTGTTCAAGCCCACCATAGAAAAAATAATTTTCTTATCGTCAACTGTTGCCATAAAATTAAGGTATATATATAATAATGTGTAAGAATACATTTGTTCTCATACCGTACCATGCGGCAGGAAGATAATCTTTATGCAAAGATAATGAAAAAAGAGAAAAAGGCTTTGTATCTTCAAAAAAACTCTCTATATTTGCACCCGCTTAACAGCACAAAGGTTTGATTCGCTAGCTCAGCAGGTAGAGCACAACACTTTTAATGTTGGGGTCTTGGGTTCGAGCCCCAAGCGGATCACCAAAAGAAAAGCCAAAAGGCGACAACAAAAAGACAAGTCCTACAAAATCA
>DXAV01000002.1 GCA_019116805.1 Candidatus Bacteroides merdavium
CGTACCGATGTTGGAGGTCATGATGATGACCGTGTTCTTGAAGTCGATGGTACGACCCACGTTGTCGGTCAGGCGGCCTTCGTCGAGCACCTGCAGGAGGATGTTGAAGACGTCGGGATGAGCCTTCTCGATCTCGTCCAGCAAGACAATGGAGTAGGGTTTGCGGCGCACCTTCTCGGTGAGCTGTCCGCCTTCCTCATAGCCCACGTAGCCGGGAGCGGCTCCCACCATACGCGACACGGTAAACTTCTCCATGTATTCGCTCATATCAACCCGTATCAGGGCGTCGTCCGAACCGAACAGGTAACGGGCCAACTGCTTGGCCAGGTGCGTCTTGCCCACGCCCGTGGGACCCAGGAACATGAACGTGCCGATGGGGCGGTTGGGGTCCTTCAGGCCCACACGGCTGCGCACGATGGCCTTCACCAGCTTTTCGATGGCCACATCCTGGCCGATAACCTTCTGCTGGAGTTCGTCCTTCATGCCGGCCAGCTTCAACCCTTCGGCCTGCGCCATGCGTTGCACAGGCACACCCGACATCATGGATACCACAGAGGCTATTTCTTCCTCGTCCACCGTCTGACGCTGCTCCTTGAGCTGCGCCTCCCAGTCGGCTTTCATCTGCTCCAGTTGCGTCGTGAGCTCTTTCTCGCGGTCGCGGTAGCCGGCAGCCAACTCGAAATTCTGTGCCTTCACAGCCTCAGTCTTTTGCAGGCGGGCGTTCTCTATCAGGCGTTCCTGCTCTTCGATTTCCTTGGGGGCGCTGATGTTGGTCAGGTGCACACGCGAGCCGGCTTCGTCGAGGGCATCGATGGCCTTGTCAGGGAAGTTGCGGTCGTTGATATAACGGGCTGACAACTTGACACACGCCTCGAGGGCAGCATCGGTGTAGCGCACGTTGTGGTGGTCTTCGTATTTCTCCTTGATGTTCTTCAATATCTGCAACGTCTCTTCGGCGGTGGTGGGCTCCACAATAACCTTTTGGAAACGACGCTCCAGCGCACCGTCTTTTTCGATGCTCTTGCGATACTCGTCCAGCGTGGTGGCGCCGATGCACTGTATCTCACCACGCGCCAGGGCGGGCTTCAGCATGTTAGCGGCATCCATGGTGCCTGCGGCGGCTCCTGCACCGACGATGGTATGTATCTCGTCGATGAAAAGGATGACATTGGGGTTCTTCTGCAACTCGTTGATAATGGAGCGGATGCGCTCTTCGAACTGGCCGCGGTACTTGGTGCCTGCCACGACGGACGACATGTCGAGCATGATGACGCGCTTGTCGAAGAGTATGCGCGACACCTTGCGCTGCGTGATGCGCAGGGCCAATCCTTCGACGATGGCCGACTTGCCCACGCCGGGTTCACCTATCAGCACAGGATTGTTTTTCTTGCGACGGCTCAGAATCTGTGCCAGACGCTCAATCTCGCGTTCACGGCCTACAACAGGATCCAGCTTGCCCTCGGCAGCGGCACGGGTGATGTCGGTGCCGAAGTTATCGAGTACAGGCGTGTCGTTGGCAGGGCGGCGCGTAGCCGTCTGTGCCGAAGCGGACGAACTGCCCATACCTCCACGACTACCTTCCTGGCCGGAACGGGACGGAGCCACATCCTCTTCATCATCATCGTCCTCGGTGAAGCCCATACCGGCATTCGGATTGGCCGATTTCATCGTAAGGACATCATATACATCCTGATAGGTAATTCCGTTGTCCATCAGCACTGTAGCCGCCATGTTATTGCCGTCCTTCAGGATGGCCAGCAGCAAGTGTTCCGTGTCGGCCTGCTCGCTTTTCAGCAGACGGGCTTCGAGTATGCATATTTTGAGAATACGTGTAGCCGTAAGTGAAAGGGGAATTTCCGCCTCTGGCAGGAGATCATCTTCTGCCTCCATGTTTTCTTCCAGGTTTCTTTTAATCTGGTTCACGTCCGCATCGAGCTTCATCAGCACTTCCATGGCTTTCCCACTGCCGTCGCGCAGAATGCCGAGCAGCAGGTGTTCGGGGCCGATCACGCTGTTTCTCAACCGGTTGGCCTCTTCCTTACTATAGGTCAGTACGTCCGAAACTCTTTGTGAAAATTGACTGTTCATTGATTTCTCCTTATTAATTAGGGTTATATCTGCGGCAAAGATAGTGCAAACCGAGAGAAGTACAAAAGCGGGAAACAAAGTTTTCAGCTTTTTACTTCCGAGGTGCAGCCTATCTTATGTAAAGATACGCATTTTTAGCGTTATTCTTCGCCGTTTATCATCATTCAACAAATTTTATGCCAAAAAATCCGCCGCCTATACACCCGTTTTCTCTAGGAATACAATCTAATACAAAAATAAGAAAAATCATTTCTTTATGACAGAAAAACGCCCGTCTTTGCTAACACTCGTATTTTTCAAAAAAGTGCAAATAGGAGAAAATCGAGGGCGAAAACGCCGTTTCTCAGGACAAAGCGGGTCTTTACTGAGGGAAAACAGAGCCTTTATCGAGGGAAAACATCGCTTTTACCCAGCCAAAACATGCACTTTAAGCTGGGAAAACACCTACTTTAGGCAGGGAAAACACCTACTTTAGGCTGCCAAAGTACCACTTTAGCTTCGGAAAGTGGGGGATAAAGGGGTAAAAAGCCCCGTTTCCGCCCTTTCGTTTCTCTCGTTGAAATGTAAAGATTTCGCTATCCAGCTGTGTATAAGCAGATAAGCTCTACCACACTTCAAAATTTCCCGCCAGCCCTTACTTTGGGCCGAAAGAAACGATTCTCAGAGGATTAAGAAAGCAAAGTGTCAGATTGTCAGAACGGGCGGAGAGGGCGTTATTCAAAGCCATTCGTTATAGCTTGGGCGTCCCAGCAGCCTGTAAGGCGACATTTTGCCTTACACCTTATATTATTATAAGGTTATGGAGGCTTCCTTGCCGTACCTTCCTTCTGAAACTTTCTCCCCGAAATGTTTTCGTATGTCGTAAAAAAGCAGTACTTTAGCGTGGTTTTTCACGAACCATGCAATGTATAATTAATTATCTTTCTAAATGCTTGAACAAGACAGAATTATAAAGATTAACATCGAGGAGGAAATGAAGTCATCGTACATTGACTACTCCATGTCGGTCATTGTTTCGCGTGCCCTTCCGGATGTTAGAGATGGTTTTAAGCCCGTTCACCGCAGAATTCTTTTCGGCATGATGGGGCTGGGAAACACGTCAGACAAACCCTATAAGAAATCGGCCAGAGTAGTAGGTGAAGTTTTAGGTAAATATCACCCGCACGGTGACTCGTCCGTCTATGGCGCATTGGTACGTATGGCACAACCGTGGGCCATGCGCTACATGCTGGTGGACGGTCAGGGTAACTACGGTTCGGTGGACGGCGACAATGCAGCGGCCATGCGTTACACGGAGTGCCGCCTGCAGAAGATCGGTGAAGACATGATGCAGGACCTCGACAAGGAGACCGTCGATATGCAGAACAACTTCGACGACTCCCTCCAGGAACCCACCGTAATGCCTACACGCATTCCGAACCTGCTGGTGAACGGTGCCTCGGGCATCGCCGTCGGCATGGCTACCAATATGCCCACGCACAACCTCTCGGAGGTAATCGACGCTTGCGTGGCCTACATCGACAACAACGACATCGAAGTGGAGGAGCTGATGAACTACGTCAAGGCTCCCGACTTCCCCACAGGAGGATATATCTATGGTATGAGCGGCGTACGCGAAGCCTATCTGACAGGACGAGGCCGCGTAGTGATGCGCGCCAAGGCCGAGATTGAGACAGGGCAGACGCATGACAAGATTGTCGTTACCGAAATACCTTATGGCGTGAACAAGGCTGAGCTCATCAAGAGCATCGCCGACCTGGCCAACGAGAAGAAAATCGAAGGCATCACAAACGCCAACGACGAATCCGACCGCGAAGGTATGCGCATCGTCATCGACGTGAAGCGCGATGCCAACGCCAGCGTAGTGCTGAACAAGCTCTACAAGATGACTATGCTCCAGACATCGTTTGGCGTGAACAACGTGGCACTGGTACACGGACGTCCGCGCCTGCTGAACCTGAAAGAGCTCATCAAGTACTTCGTGGAGCATCGTCACGACGTCGTTATCCGCCGCACGCAGTACGACCTGCGCAAGGCCAAGGAACGTGCCCACATCTTGGAAGGCTTGATCATCGCTTCGGACAACATCGACGAAGTGATCCGCATCATCCGTGCCGCCAAGACGCCCGCCGATGCCATCACGGGCCTGATGGAACGCTTCCAACTGACTGAAATCCAGAGTCGCGCCATCGTCGAGATGCGTCTGCGCCAGCTCACCGGCCTGATGCAGGATCAGCTGCACGCCGAATACGAGGAAATCAAGAAACAGATAGCCTACCTGGAAGAAATCTTGGTGAACGACGAGCTTTGCCGCAAGGTCATCAAGGACGAACTCATCGAGGTGAAAGAAAAATATGGCGACGAACGCCGCTCCGAAATCGTATATTCGTCCGAGGAATTCAACCCCGAAGACTTCTATGCCGACGACGAGATGATCATCACCATCTCGCACATGGGCTACATCAAGCGTACGCCGCTGAGCGAATTCCATGCTCAGAACCGCGGTGGGGTAGGTTCCAAAGGCTCTGAAACCCGCGACGAAGACTTTGTGGAACACATCTATCCGGCCACGATGCACAACACCATGATGTTCTTTACCCAAAAGGGCAAGTGCTACTGGCTGAAGGTATATGAAATCCCCGAAGGCTCGAAAAATTCGAAGGGACGCGCCATCCAGAACCTGTTGAACATCGACTCGGACGATGCCGTCAATGCTTATTTGCGCGTGAAGAACCTGAACGACGAGGAGTTCATCAATAGCCACTACGTGCTGTTCTGCACCAAGAACGGTGTCATCAAGAAGACCCTGCTCGAACAGTATTCCCGCCCGCGCCAGAACGGTGTGAACGCCATCACCATCCGCGAAGACGACCGCGTCATCGAGGTTCGCATGACCAATGGTGACAACGAAATCATCATCGCCAACCGCAACGGACGTGCCATCCGCTTCCACGAAAGTGCCGTACGTGTCATGGGCCGCACAGCAACAGGTGTACGCGGCATGACGCTCGACGAGGACGGACAGGACGAAGTGGTAGGCATGATTTGCATCAAAGATCCTGAAGCAGAAACCATTATGGTGGTATCTGAACAGGGCTACGGCAAACGTTCGGACATCGAGGATTATCGCAAGACCAACCGTGGCGGTAAGGGTGTGAAGACCATCAGCATCACTGAAAAGACAGGCAAGCTTGTGGCCATCAAATCCGTAACCGATGAAAACGACCTGATGATTATCAACAAATCAGGTATCACTATCCGCCTGAAAGTAGCTGATGTACGTATCATGGGCCGTGCCACACAGGGTGTGCGTCTCATCAATCTGGAGAAGCGCAACGATGAAATCGGTTCTGTCTGCAAGGTCACTTCGGAAACGGAGGAGGAGGTACCTCAGGACGACAATCTGCCAGACAACGCCAACAACGTTGAAGGGTCTGACAATGAAATTAATAATGAACAAGAATAGACATAATATAGTTCTAATTTAAAATTTTCTACAATCATGAAAAAAGTATTATTTACAGTTGCTTTACTGCTTGTTGCAGGCTTTACTTTTGCCCAGGAAAAGTCTGTAAAAGAAGCTAAAAAAATAGCCAATGCAGTACAACCGGATTTTGCCAAGGCAGAAGAACTGATAAACCAGGCCCTGACAAATCCTGAAACAAAGGACCAGGCTGAAACTTGGAACGTAGCCGGATTCATTCAGAAAAGAAGAAGCGAAAAAGAAATGGAAAACGCTTATCTGAGAAAGCCCTACGACACACTCCAGGTTTACAACAGCGCATTGAATATGTGCAAATACTATTTCAAGTGCGACGAACTGGCTCAAATCCCCAACGAAAAGGGTAAAATCAAAAACAAATACAGAAAAGCCAATTCTAGCGCCATCTTGGCTGAGCGAGGCAATCTGATTAACGGTGGTATCCAATTCTACAACATGTATCTGGAAAACCAGAATAAGGAATATGGCAACAAAGCCCTTGGTTTCTTTGGTACATACGTGGACATTGCAGCTAATCCTATGTTTGCAGACAATGAGACAGTTAAGGCTGACACCTTGCTTCCACAAATCGCTTATTATGCAGCCATGGTAGCTACTCGTCTGGAAGACTATCCCAGCGTATTGAAGTATGCTCCTTATGCAAAAGACGACAAGGAAGTGGGCAAGTATGCCATGGAATTCGTTTCTTCTGCTTTGAAAGCTCAAGGCGATACAGCTAAATGGGTAGCTTCTCTGCAGGAAGGTGTACAAAAATATCCTGAACATCAGTTCTTCTTCGGTAACCTGATTGACTATTATAGCAACAACAACAAGTATGACGAAGCCATGCAGTTTGCTGATAATATGCTGGCAAAGGATCCGAACAACACATTCTATCTGTATGTAAAGGGCTATTTGTATCACAACCAATATACTACCTTGAAAGACCAGAAGAAGGATGCTGAAGCAACTGCTGCTTTGGACAAAGCCATTGAATTCTATCAGAAAACTACAGAAATTGATCCGAACTATGCTGAAGCTTACTCTAATTTAGGTTTGGTTTACTGCCTGCAGGCTCAAGATTTCTCTGAGAAATCTACTACAGACGTAAACGATCCGAAGTATAAGGAAGATCAAGAGACTTTGAAAGTGTTCTATGAAAAGGCAAAACCTTGCTACGAGAAAGCAAGACAACTGCAACCTGAAAGAAAGGAATTGTGGCTGAACGGACTCTACAGAGTTTATTATAACCTACAAATGGGTCCTGAATTTGAAGAAATCGAAAGCCTCATGTAATACGCTTATATAAACATGTAATATGCTTATATAAATTAGTAGTCCCCAACCACATTATTTATCTGTGGTTGGGGGCTATATTCTTGAATTGAAAAGAAAAAGAAGGGGAAGTCCTCATTAAAAGAAATTCCTCCATATCATATTAAACATAATCGTGATTATAAATCCAACGAGAAGAGGATATTTTTATCAGCTTTGCCGTCCGTAAACAACCATGAGCGGTGTATCAGAATGAAAAATCATTTTTCTGGCAATACTAGGATTGAACAACCGAGAAAAAATATTTCTTTTATACGAAGTCAGCGTTATGACATCAATTTGATTAGTCTTGATATAATGGTCAAAATTAATAAGGAAATTATCATCTTGAACCACATCGTAATGGATTTCTAAATTTGGATACTGTTTTTGGAAATATTCCTTGATACCACCCAACTTGATTTCATTCCATGTATCTTTCACCTCGGACAAATGAATTAACGATACAGAAAACTTAAAATCCTTCAGACTGCTATTAATAAGAGAATCAAATGCTATCAAGTCCCGTTGATCAAAACTGGTAATGAAAGCAATACGCTTGACTTCCAACAATTGTTTAATCATTGCTTTCTCCGGTATAGCCAAAACCGGTACATGTGCTCTTTCAATCACCTCGGCTGTAACACTTCCTATCAGATCAATGTCTTTCTGATCCTTGCCACGTGTGCCCATTATAATCATACGCGGACGTATCTCTTTAGCATAACGTATAATTTCCTCCTCCGGAATACCTTCTCTCAATATACACGAATACTTGATATCGGGAAAATCACCGGAACGAACTTTATCCTTTATTTTTTTCGAGAATGAAGAAATCTCATTATGAGCCTTTTGCATTACATTTCGAGTATTCTCTTCATCAGCAGGATGATGATTGAAAATATCAGCATACGGCAAGGAAGTGGCATAAATAGGAGTAAAATAGACATGCAGCAGCAAGACTTCTGCACTTACTTTCTGTGCAAAATTAAAACCAAATTCACAGGCTTTTAATGAATAAGCCGAAAAATCCACAGGTATTAGGATTTTATTCGTTGACTTGTCTATATGAGGTAACTTACCTCCTACAACTTCTTCGGAAAGCCATGCTGAACTTTCCGTTATTTTCAGTGCACGTGGCAAATCACTTTCTTTGATACGTACTCTTACTCCTGACGAAACAACCGGTTGTATTTGGTTAATGTTATGGATACAAGTTTCAATCCCTTCATTTTCAAGCACATTTTTCAGAATTTGTGCTTTTGAATAAGTTAAGATAGCCAAGGTTACTAATTTGTCTTCCATATATACATTAAATTTAAGTTGATTAGAAATGGAAAATCCCAATTGTTTACTTAGGCGAAACAACTGGGATTTTGACTCTTAACAAAGCTCTTAAGCTTCTGAGGCTTGTTTATTCTCGTTAGCAATTTCATCCAGAATTTCCAATGCCCTATCAAGCACCGTAGTATCGTCAATCATCACCAATCCTCCGTCAGGCCCTGGTTCCAGATGGATACCTACACTCTTACCTTCCTTGAAATTATGCCCGCCGAAGAAGTTCCTTACTGTATCAACACTCAAGCCCAATTCATCGGCAATTCTGTGCATGCTTCCTGTGGGTAAAGAATCTTTGATTTTGCGCAATTCATTGAAAGTTATTGTTCTCATATTCATAAACTTAATGGTTAATACTCTGTTATTATTACTATCACGCTATAAACTTAAGGAAAAAAAAAGATAAAACAAACTTTTTTCTCCCCTTTTTTATCTTTTTGTCAGGAATATGCCCGCTTGAAAAAACTTTCACATACAAAAGTCAAATCCATGGACGGCCGAAAAAAGAAAGTCCGAACCATTATAAGTCCGGACTTTCAGAAAACTTTCTTCAAAATTTTATCAGATAACTTCTACCGAAGAGGCAGGCACCCACCCTACCTTACCATCTTCCAACCGTATCTCTTTCCATTCACGCATACTATTATCCTTGATTTCCACCTTACGGCCTTCGTGAAGGATAAAAAGGCTCGTACCACTTTCGCTAGGAGTACTGCGCACCGTAACACTCGGTGACAAAATAATAGCGTCGTTACGTTCAGTCAGGAAGTTTTTCTGTTGCGATGCAAATACATTGGAAAGTACTGTCACTACCAAAAGTAATACAGATGCACTAAATCCAACCTTTTTCCACTTAATGTGCTGAGTAAACAAAAATATAGCAAGAGATACCAAAAAAAGCAAGAATGACACAATACCGGTTCTTGCCCACGCATCAGAACTCTGGGAGTTGACAAGCGACTTGATCCATGTAACAAAGAATATTTCAGGTATCGGTGTCACCTTGTCAATGGCCTTGGAACGAGCAATCTCCAGATTGGCACGAATATCCGCATTTCCTGGACTTAGCAACAAAGCGCGTTCATAATTCAAAATAGCTCGTGCAATATCATCCATTTTATAATAAGAGTTTCCCAAATTATAATAGATTTCAGGGGCTTCACCTTTCTGCAACAAACTTTCATAAATCTGAATGGCAGATGCAAAATCATTGTTGACATATGCACTATCCCCTTCAGCCTTGGTAACGTTCACCATCTGCTTGGCTGCTGAGAAAGCTGATGCATCAGCCGTCAGAGTATCTCCTTCAGACTGCTGCATAGTAGAATCATTGAGGATGGCATCTTGGGCAAAGATTGTTGACGAAACCGCCAGCATAAGAATTAATATCCATATCTTTTTCATATCTGTATGCTCCCTCCTTTAATGTTTAATCGAATTTTCCATTTTACTGATCACTTCAAACGATTCCTTATAAACTTTGTCCATCGCCTGGTTCGCATCCCCTGGAGCAAACCGGGCAAATTCGCAACTGTTCAATGCTCCAAGGAATTCCTTAATCAACTCATCAGATACACCATATCTGCGCAATTCCTCTTCTATATTGTCTTTGGACAGGCGTGATACAGGAATGTTCAATTTATCACTGATATATCCCCACAAGGCTTTCAACACTTCGTCGTAGAAAGCATCTTGTTTGTTAGCCGCAAGCAGCTTTTCAGCCAATTTCATACGTTTTACAGCTACCTTGTTGGCTTTCTTGGTACGGACTTTTGCCACATTAGCATTAGCTGCTATCTGCTTGCGATAAATTATAAAGCAAGCAACAAACACAAATCCCGGAATGAGATAGAACAACCAATAGCTCGACGAGCCATAGAAATATTCTCCCTTGGGCATCAGCTTCACGTCGTTCTGTTTGATGAAACGGATATCCTCATTCAGTATCTTAAGATCTTCCTTATTGGTAAAATTGGCAATGGTCTGTGTAGCATTACCTGCACCTTTAGCTACTTGAACAACATATTCTTCGGTGGTCAGAGTCTTGTAGGAACGCGACTTGATATCAAAGTAACTAAACTTGATAGGAGGAATTTTATAAGTTCCTGCATTACGCGGAATAGCCAGGTATTCTATCACCTTATTTCCGGACAATCCGGCATTTGTCAGACGGAATTTATTGTCAACCTTCGGATCATACACTTCAAAATCCTCGGGAAACTTGACTTCCGGATCAGATAGAAGTTTCAGATTGCCTGTTCCTGAGATAACGGCTTTCACCGTAATGGCATCGTTTGTTTTCACATCCTTACTATTGATAGAGGAAGAAATGGTAAATTCCCCTACTCCTCCGCTGAAATCAGCCGGTTTACCGGCCGGCAAAGACTTGACATCAACCGTCAGTTTGGGAGTCATCAAGGTTTTCTTGATCTGAATGCTTCCGCCCCCACCGCTGAAAAATGCTTCAAACGGATCGACTACTTCCTCCATCTTTTCGATAGAAGCATCGAAACGGGCCGCATCAATGGTCAGTTTGCCCGGCTGTTGCGGGAAAAGCACAAACTGACGATAGATAGTAGAGTGATAATTACGTCCTTTGTAATGTTCCAACCCCCAGCGTCTGTCATTCGGCAATTCAACTTCTTGGGAATGAAATCCCTTGAAATCAGGCAGTTTAACATTATCAAATCCACGAAGATCCACTACCGTATATATCTTATAAGTCAACAAAATAGCTTCCTGTTCATAAACATTGGTTTTGCTGAGAGTAGCTGTAATGAACAAGTCACTATTGGATACAGACGTACCTAATGAAGATGTCCCTCTTCCACCTTCGCGCCCTCCCCGACTATTCTGTGAAGTAGTCGATTCATCAGCAGGCAACACTTTAATCTTAACCGAATTAGACAAATACTGATCACGCCCCACCGAGAGAGTAGCACCAGGAATAGTGTATTCCCCTTCAGCCTTGGCCAGCAGGATGTAAGTAAAGGTCAGATTTTCCGTTACATTTCCGTTGATGTTCTGCCTGCTATAAGAACGGCTGGGTCCCATCAAGACATCAAAGCCTTTGACTGAAGGTGCCCGGAAATCTCTCACATTTTGTGTGTTCACTGTATATGACAGCCTGAATTGGTCGCCCACAGCCACAGCATCAGGAGCCGATGCCGTGAATGTTACCTTGTCGTCAGCATAGCTGTTCAAGGCTGTGGCAAGCAATGCTATCCATATGAAAACAATTTTTCTCATATATCATTTGTGTTATTTAATTTACCAATCTTTCTCCAAACGGTTACCCTTGATAACCTGTTGTTGTTTTTTTACCTTGTCCTGCACCTCCTTTTCGTCCTGCATGACAGAGTTCAGCAACTGTTCTGCATTTTCCTTGGACATCTGGTTGTCCTGCTTCTGTTGCTGAGGAGGTTGCTGTTGTTGGTCATTGTTCTGGTTCTGCTGCTGGTTTTGCTGCTGATCCTGTTTTTCCTCCTGCTTCTGCTGATTTTGTTGATCTTGATTTTGTTGGTTTTGTTGTTGGTCTTTCAGCATTTTCTGTGCCAAAGCCAGATTATAGCGCGTTTCGTCATCTTTCGGATTGTTGCGAAGTGATTGCTTATAAGCCTCTATTGCCTTCGCATAATCTTTCTGCGATTGGAAAATGACACCCATATTGTGATAAATCTGTGCCAGATTGGGCTTTTCCTTTTCCACTCGCGCTGCACCGGCAAATTGTTCCATCGCTTCTTCCAGCTTGTTCTGTTGCATCAGCGTATTTGCCAGGTTATACATGGCAACCGTAGATTTCGGATTGACTTCCATAGCCTTCCGATAATTGATTTCCGCCTGCTCATATACACTGTCATTATACATACGGTTTCCTTTTCGTATCAGGTCACGTTCAGCCTTTTGGGCATGCAGTGACATGGCAGCCGTCAGCAGGAAAAATAATCCGATATATTTCTGATCGATCATAATCATTGCTCTTTTTTCTTAGTTGAGAATAAATGAATATTACGGAACAGTGGATTTTTACGTTCCAATATCAGCATTTCGGCCAGCAACAGAATCAAGATAATCCATGCAACGGCCTGAAACTGCTCATTATATTCGGTATAAACTTTGGTTTCTACGTCAGCCTTGGCCATCTTGTCTATCTCACGGATAATAGCCTTCTGCGCATTGTTCGTATTGTCCACACGCACATAGATGCCATTTCCGGTCTTGGCTATCTCCTGACACATCTGTTCATTCAGACGTGTCACGATGACATTGCCTTCACGATCACGACGGTAATCGTTGGTTCCTTCTACCGGAATGGGAGCGCCATCCGGAAGTCCAACTCCCAGTACGTTGACTTGAATCCCCTTTTCTGCGGCAGCCTTAGCAGCCTCTACAGCACCTCCTTCGTGATTCTCACCGTCAGTTATCAGAATAATGGCACGTCCTACACCTTCCTGTGGCGTAAAACTACGGGTAGCCAAATTGACGGCAGCCCCGATGGCAGTTCCTTGTTTGGAAATCAATGATGGATCTATGGTTTCCAAAAACATTTTAGCCGAAATATAATCGTTAGTAATGGGAAGCTGTGTAAAGGCATCACCTGCAAAAACAATCATACCGACCTTATCATCCTGCATCTTGTCCACCAGACGAGCCATCAGACGTTTCGCCTTTTCCAAGCGGCTGGGCTGCACATCTTGAGCCAACATGGAGTTAGAAATATCCAATGCTATCATTACTTCCACTCCCTGTCGCTTGACGGTCTCAAGCTTCGAGCCAAACTGGGGACGTGCCAGCAATACGGCAAAGAGACCAATGGCTGCCCACACAAACCAGAACTTCACATCTGGACGATATTTGGAAACATCCGGCATCAGCTGGGCCATCAGTTCCGGATCACCAAACTTCCGGATTGCCTTACGTCTGCGATAATTGGAGTACAGATAAAATACGACCAATAACGGCAACAATATCAGCAAATATAAATATGCAGGTTCTTCAAATCGAAACATATCTTTATGTACTTTTTTACAAATTACAAATTACAGTTCATACACCCCTATCCCTTGATTTTTCTATTTAAGGTATCTTTTTCAAAATGGTATTGCGCAACAGCACTTCGAGCAACACACATAAAAAGGCACCTAAAGCAAACCAACGATATTCCTCCTGACGTTTGCTGAACTCCTTCACGCTGAGTTTGGTCTTCTCCAGCTTGTCAATCTCCTCATAGACTTCCTTCAGCTTGGAGTTGCTTGTAGCACGGAAGTAATTACCGTCCGTAGTACCTGCTATTTGCGTCAAGGTCTTCTCGTCTATCTCTACAGGCATGTTGACATACTGTACCGTTCCTCCCACCGGATAAGGATAGGGAGCCATACCGTTCGTTCCCACTCCAATAGTGTAAACACGGATACCGAAGCTTTTAGCTATTTCAGCCGCAGTCAAGGGTGAAATGTCTCCCCTATTATTAGTACCGTCAGTCAGTAGGATAATGACCTTGGACTTCGCCTTGCTATCTTTCAATCGGGTCACTGCATTGGCAATACCCATACCAACAGCAGTACCGTCTTCAATCACGCCACACTTGATGTCCTTTATCAAGTTCAACAAGACAGCATGATCCACCGTCAGCGGACATTGCGTGAAACTTTCACCAGCAAAGAGCGTGATACCAATATTATCATTAGGACGTCCATTGATGAATTGAGCAGCCACATCTTTTGCCGCTTCCAGACGATTGGGTTTCAAGTCCTCAGCCAGCATACTGGTAGAAACATCGACAGCCATCATGATATCAATACCTTCTATCTCGCTGTTCTGCCAGCTGTTTGTAGTTTGAGGACGAGCCAACACCAAGACAAGCAGGACCAAACTG